>JANLQC010000405.1:0-2965 GCA_031367575.1 Betaproteobacteria bacterium
TTCGCGCTGCGCCTCGGCCTCAAAGTGACGGTGCCGGGAAGCCGCTATCTTTTTACCGGCACCTTGCGTTAGCTTGCGTAAAACACCCAGAACGCCTTTGACTCATTGGTCCATACCGAAATTTTCGTGAATCCTGCCGCGCGCAACATGGCATCAAACTCCTCGCGTGAATATTTATACGAATTTTCCGAATGAATCCGCTCACCCGCCTTGAACGCCCGCACCTCACCATCGATTTTCACCCGCTGTTCAGTGGCCGCCTGCAAATGCATCTCGATCCGCCCCTCGATTTCGTTGTATGCCCCGACATGCCGCCACGCACTCTCAATAAAATCGGTGCCGATCACGCGATTGATATGCCTCAGCGCATTGAGGTTGAATGCCGCCGTCACGCCGAGCGCATCCGCATAGGCTGCGTCGAGCCGCGCCCGGTCTTTTTTGGCGTCAACGCCGATCAGCAAGCCACCGCCCACCGTAAGCCGGCGCATTTCATTCATGAATCGAATCGCATCCGTCGGCGCGAAGTTGCCAATGCTCGAACCCGGATAGAACAGCGTCACCGGCGCCGTCATCAGTTCGGCGGGAATATCGAGCGTGCGCGAAAAATCGGTGACCAGACCGGTCATTTCAATGTCGGGAAACTCCTGGGCCATTTTTGCCAACGCCATATCCAGCGACGGCCCGGCGATATCCACCGCGAGGTAGCGCGCTGGAGCGATATATGGCAGCCATCCCAACGCCTTGTCGCAGTCTCCGGCACCAAGATCGACAAATGTGCCTCCGGTACCGATCACCCCGGCAATTTGCTGCCGAAAGCGATGAAAAATTTCGCGTTCCGTTCGTGTCGGATAATATTCATCCAGTTGGCAAATGGCCGCGTAGAGTGCGCAACCCAATTGGTCGTAAAAATACTTGGGCTCGATGGTCGCGGGCGTTGCGCGCAGTCCATTGATCAGGCGGTTGATTTCAGCTTCGCGATCAACATGAAGCCGATTTACAATGCGGTGGCGGGGCTCAGTCATGGGTCAATGTTTTCATTTTTTCATGCATCAATCGGCAATTCGCCGTTTCTAAGTCCGCGCGCCGTCGGCGGAAAGCATAGCGTGTTTACGGCGCATTTTTTGAATTGGATTTTTTTCGTTCGCGTCATCATCAATCGTTTTTGTTTCCAATTTGTTTCCATTTTCTTTCAAGGAGTCTCTCATGTTGATCCCATCAAAATCGCGCACGCTCAAGTGCCTCATTTCCATTTATGCCGTACTGCTTTCCGCCGCCGCCATGGCGCAAGCCAGCCTGAAAGTAACCGCCATTCCAGACGAAAATCCGACGGAATTACAGCGAAAATTCACGCCGCTGGGCAAGTATCTTGAAAGCAAGATCGGTATGAAAGTGGAATTTACGCCGGTCACGGATTATGCCGCCACCGTCGAAGGGCTCGCCGCCAAAAAAATCGATCTGGTGTGGTACGGCGGCTTTACGTTTGTACAGGCAAGGCTCAAAACCGGCACGGCGATTCCGATCGTGCAGCGCGAGGAAGACGAAAAATTCAAATCGGTGTTCATCACCCAGCCCAATAGCGGTATCAACAGCCTCAAAGACTTGAACGGCAAAACGTTTACGTTCGGCGCGCCCTCCTCGACCTCGGGTTCGCTCATGCCGCGTTTTTTCCTGATGAAAGAAGGCATCGATCCCGACAAGGCATTCCGCCGCGTCGCATTTTCCGGCGCGCATGACGCGACCGCGCTGCAAGTTGCGGGTGGAAAAGTGGATGCGGGCGCAATGAACATTTCCGTCTTTGAAAAAATGCTTGCCGAGAAAAAAATTGACGCGAGCCAGGTGAAAGTTTTCTACACCACGCCCGGCTACTATGATTACAACTGGACCGTGCGCGGCGATCTTGACCCGGCACTGGTGAAAAAATTGACCGATGCGTTCCTGGCGCTGGACATCAACATTCCGGAACACAAGGAAATTCTCGCCTTGCAACGCGCCTCGCGCTTCATTCCGACAAGGGCCGAGAATTATAAAAGCATCGAAGAAGCCGCGAAGGCGGCGGGTTTGCTGAAATAGGCGTTGGACAGCGGCAGCCTCGTGGTGGCCATCTGGTGGCCGCCTGATGGCCACTTGGCTGCCGCCTGTCAAGAACCCAAATGGACCTTCGGCGCAATAAAATCGAGTGCGGCCGCATGAAAATCAGCTTCGCTGTATCGACAATTAAAGTGATTTACACGAGATAGATGACTAATTCATTTGTTCTGGACTCAATGTCCGTACGCCTTGGTACCGGCGCTGAATCGCGTGTTGCGATCAATCAGGTGTCGCTGTCGTTTACCGAAGGCGAACAGGTGGCGATTATCGGCCCCAGCGGTGCCGGCAAAACTACGCTGCTTCATGCGCTTGCGATTGCGATCCGGCCGATGGCCGGGACGTTGTCAATGTTCGGCATGGATCCGTGGCGATGCAACGATAATGATCGTCACCGGCTGCGGGCGCGGGTATTTTTGGCACCACAAGCCCCACCGCTGCCGCCGCGCCAGCGCGTCGTCAATGCGGTACTCGCAGGCCGCCTGCCGCAAATGAGCACTTGGCAGGCGCTGCGTTCGCTCGCCTATCCAATCGATGCACCGGCCGCGCAGCGGGCACTGGAGCGGTTCAGTCTCGATGACAAACTCACGTTGCGCTGTGATCGATTGTCAGGTGGCGAACGCCAACGGGTGGGGCTTGCGCGCATGCTGCTATCAAATGCGCCACTCATTTTGCTGGATGAGCCGGTTTCGTCGCTCGATCCGGTATTGGGCGCGGCAGCACTGAAAACCGTACAGGAAGAAGCCACTGCGCGCGGTGCCACGATGGTCGTGAGCCTGCACGACGTCAATCTCGCGCGCACGCGGTTCACCCGCCTGATCGGCATTCGCGGCGGCCGGGTTGAATTTGATATCACGGCGAGCCGATTGCGCGATGAGCA
>JANLQC010000413.1:0-1549 GCA_031367575.1 Betaproteobacteria bacterium
TCGCAATCGCGGCGCGTATCGAAATCCATCGGAGTGGCATTCTTGACACCCAGCTCCGCAAAAATTTTCTCGTAGCGCGCACCGGTGTCCGTCATTTGGCTGGCGGTCGGGATGATGACGATGTCGGCTTCGCCATCGGTCGCGCAAAGATCAACAAACCGCCGCAGAATCTGCGGAGAATTTTCTTTTTCTTCCGCGCCGCCGATGGGAATGATCCATCCGCGCGCGCCACCCTCGGCGACCTTGCTCGGCATTCGTGATGCTCTCCGTCTTGTAATAGGTGAAATGATGCCATTGGCAGCGTCTGTGCGCCAAAACGCGAATATCCCGGCGGGGAGTGCCGCGTAGGGCGGACTCGTCCGCCGTTTTTCCGGATAAACGGCGGACGAGTCCACCCTGCGCAATGTGCTCCGCCGCAATCGTCTCCTGACTCCTATACACTACGACCCTTTTTGGTGGGCTTTATGTGGTTCAAGAATTTACAGGTTTATCGTTTCCCGGCACCGTGGAAAATCAGCGCCTCCCGCCTTGAAGAACAATTGGGCCGGCAGGTCTTTCGCGCCACCAGCGGTTATGAAATGCAGACACAAGGCTGGGCCAGTCCGCGCGACGATGGCGGCTTGGTGCATGCCGTCCATGGTCAATTGCTGATTTCGCTTTGTACCGAAAAGAAATTGCTGCCATCGTCCGTCATCAAGGAAGCCGTCAAGGCGAAAGCCATCGACGCCGAACAGCAACAAGGCTACAAACCGGGCCGCAAGCAATTGCGCGAATTGAAAGAGCAGGTGATCGACGAGTTGCTGCCGCGCGCCTTCAGCGTGCGCCGCCGCAGCGGTGTGTGGATCGATGCCGCCAACGGCTGGCTGGTGATCGATGCCGGCTCGCCGGGCAAGGCCGACGAAATTGTCACGCTCATGAACAAATCCATTGATGACTTCGTGGTCGAACGATTGAACACAACGATGTCGCCGGGCGTCGCGATGACGGCGTGGCTCGCCAATGGCGACGTGCCGCGCGGCTTCAATATCGATCAGGATACGGAATTGCAATCGCCGCTCGAGGAAAAAGCGACGGTGCGTTTCGTGCGCCACGCGCTCGATGCAAAAGAAGTGCAACGCCACATCGCCGGCGGCAAGCAATGCACCCGACTTGCCCTCACGTGGGCGGATCGCGTTTCGTTTGTGTTGACCGAATCGCTGGTAATCAAACGCGTGGTGCCGGTGGATGTGATTCGCGAAACCGAACAGGGGCAGGAGCAAAATGAAGACGAACGCTTCGATGCAGTTTTCACATTGATGACCGTTGAATTGCAAAAACTGCTGACCGCTTTTGTCGAGGCGCTGGGGGGCATGACGCCGGGCTCGCCGTAGATATTTTTCAAATCAATCACGGAGCACTCATATGTACACCCTCTACTATTCCCCCGGCAGCGCCAGCATGGTGATTCACCAGATGTTGCTGGAAATCGGTGCGCCGCATGAATTGAAATTGGTTGATTTCAACGTACGCGCACAGCACGATCCGGCGTACCTGAAATTGAATCCGCAGG
>JANLQC010000420.1:0-3066 GCA_031367575.1 Betaproteobacteria bacterium
CGTCGCCGGTCCTGACGGCGCTGAAAGCGGCCAACGTGAAATATGAAATGTTCAAATATTCCGGCACCCAGCACGGTTTCCTGAACGATACGACGCCGCGCTTTGATGAAGGTGCCGCGAAATTGGCGTGGTCGCGCACCATTGACTTTTTCAACAAGCAATTGCGTGCCTGATACCGGGCGTGTGGTGATCGCGCAATGACGCTTTCAAGACGCAGGCTGCTGATGGCAGCCTGCGTCGCTATTTTATTGACGATTGGTTTTTTCGCCGCCTACCGATTGGCGTTAAACGAACTGCGTGCGCAAGTATTGAACGCACTGGGGCCGGATGCGGAAATTGGCGATATCGATCTCTCGTTTCGCGCCATTCAAATCAGCGCGCTGAAGCTGAACGCGCCTGCGGGCTGGCCCTCAAAATACGCGCTCAGCGCGGACGCGATCAAGATTGTCCCCAATCTCTCCAGTCTGTTCACCGATACCATCGTCATATCGCTGATCAAAGCCGAACACGCGACGCTCGCGGTAGTGCGCGGTCAAGGCGGGAAAATGCGCATGTTGCCCGGGCTCACGGAACGCAAATCCACATCTTCAAAAAGCGCCGGCGAAGGCACATCAACCGCAGTGAGGATCCTGATCGGCGAAGTCATATTGAAAGATTCAAGCGTGTCTTTTTTTGATGCCAACGTGCGTTCCCCGCCGCTGGAAATCAAGCTCGACAACGTCAACGCACGCCTCAGCAATTTGCGGTTGCCGGGGCTTGGCGATAAAAGTGATATCAGCGTATCCGCGATCATCAAAGGCCCGTCCCATCAGGGCACCTTGTCAGTCGAGGGCTGGATGGTGATGGCGAGCAAAGACAGCGACATCAAGACAGTCGTGCGTGGCGTTGATATCGTTTCGCTCGAACTCTACGTGATCAAGAAAGCCGAGACCGGTGTGCGCAAGGGTGTGCTCGACCTTGACCTCAACTCGAAAATTTCCGCCGAGCGCATATCGGCACCGGGCGTACTGAAGTTGAAGGATCTGGAACTGAGAAACGACGGCGGCACCGGCACCTTCATGGGCATGCCGCGCGATTCCGTGATCGGCATGTTGCGCGAGCGCGATGGCGGCATCACCATCCCGTTCACCATCGTGGGCAATCTGAACGATGCCAATTTCGCGCTCGACAGCGCCTTCAAGGCGCGCGTCGGGTTGGCGGCCGCGGCCACGCTGGGGCTCACCATCAGGGATTTGATTGATGTGTTTGGCAATCGGAAAGACAAGTCCGGCGAGGATGAAAACCAGGCCGGCAAGGTGATTGATGCACTGAAGGGGTTGTTTGGAAAGCGCTGAACCAATACGCAAACGATCATCCTGCCGCAAACGCCCTCAATACCTGCGGCGTCGCGTTCGTGATCGCCATTTCCGCCACCGCCTCGCCAATCGCCGCAGAGTGTTTGAAACCGTGCCCCGAACACGCCGATACCACGATCACATTCGGTGAATCCGCCAGGCGATCAATCAGAAAATTTGCGTCGGGTGCGTTGGTGTAAAGGCAGGTTGCGGCGTGGACCGCAGGTGCGGTGACACCGAGCAATCGTCCCGAGACATGGGTCGCAAACATTGCCGCACTCTCCGCGGGATCAACGTCACGCGCAACCGTTTCGGCTGTCGTCGATTCAATCATTTGTTCGGTCGCGACCTTTACGCCGCCGCCGATATCCGGAAACCCGTAAAAAACATCGTTGCTGCCGCTGCCCCAGTGCCAGATAAAAATCGGCAAATTTTCCGCTGCGTATTGGTATTGGTATTGGTATTGGCGCGCTTGCCCGTTGGCAAACCAGTGCATCACCTGTCGGCGCACGCTCAGATGTCCGGTAATCTCATTTCTCAGCAATTGGGGCAGCCACGGCCCTGCGCAAACGATGGTGATATTCGGCGCGTAGCGCGCCTGTTCCGTCTCAATGATTGCACCGTCACCATCTGGAATCACGGATCGAACCCGTTCACCCAAGTGCACATGAGCGCCGTGCAATTTCGCCAGTTCCAGTTGTGCGCTCACACAGGCCTCAGGCAGCAGGTATCCGGCACCCGGCTCGAAGTAACCCTTTTCATCCCCCGTCAGCTGCATTTGCGGAAATCGAATTTGCATCGCCGCCGCATCGAGCAATTCATGCGCGATGCCAAATTGTCCGGCCAGTTTTATGGTGTTGCCGAGAAAATCGCGTTGTTCGTGCATCGGGCTTTGCTGTCCGGCGCGCGCCAGAATCAAGCCGCCGCATTGCCGAAACAAATGCCTGCCGGATTCTCGCTCAATCTCGCGCCAGAGCAGATGCGAACGCATTGCCAGCGGCACAAACGCGGCACCCTCGCCGACCGCCTCACGCGTGATTCGCGTTTCACCATGGGTTGATCCAAGCGTGTGTGGCGGCGAATATTGGTCGATACCGACAACATCGACGTCGCGCCTGGCCAACTGGTAAAGCGTGGCGCTGCCCATCGCACCGAGCCCGACGACAAGCACTTCGGGCCGCAGGGTCGACACGTGCCGCCGCAAAAAGTGCTACAACAACTTGCCGACGCGCCGCAATCGATCCGCCATCGCACGCATGACATGCAATGCAAAGTTGGGCACGTCGCGCGTGAGGTCACTGAAGCGCGCGGCGTTGATGACAATAAAGCTGCAATCGTCGCGCGCCACCACGCTCGCCGCGCGCGGTGAATTATCGATGATCGCCATCTCACCGAGGATCGCGCCGCCGGTTGCCGTCTCGACCACTTTGCCGCGCAACATCACATCTGCCGTCCCCGATACCAGCACATACATCGAGTCGCCGGGGTCGCCCTCGGCAAACAGCGTGGTACCGGCAGGCAAAACCTGCACATCGGTTTGGTACATCAGCAACTCTTCGATCTTCATGGTATTTCCTTCGCAAAATGATTCATGGAAAGCATACCTCATTTCCAAAAATCGCCATAACGGTGCCGCCTCATTTTATCGTTGCCGCTTATAATCTCGGCCTCAATGCACACAAGAATTCAGGACAAAAATGGCTTCCCAATTGAAAAACGTCGCGGTACTCGG
>JANLQC010000326.1:0-5047 GCA_031367575.1 Betaproteobacteria bacterium
TCCTATTTGAAAAAACAAACAGATGATTTTTGGCGGGCACGTCCGTGCCATTCACGCGCGGGATTGACCCAGTCAAAGGGCCTTTCATTTTCGTATTTACCGCTCAATCGATCTTAAATTGATAAGCACAATTGCGCGCAGAGCGCCAATTGGCGGGCCTTCCAGCGAACAAATGCTCGGAGCGCCGCGCCAGTGATTGTGTTTCACGCTGGCCAGAGTGGATCGCAGGCGGATTTGTCAACCGTCCTTTGCGACCGACAGCACCCTTGCTTCGCCCTCCCGCGTTGCAGGCCGCGTGGCCCCTTGCATGGGATCACCGTCTCGGCGGCGCGTCCCGTGGAACGCGAATTACCGGCTCAACCCTCCCTTTAAAAAGGGAGGAGTCAAAAGCGGGTGCGGACGACTACCCGCAAACCCCCACCCACCCGCACGCACTGCAAAAATCGCAGCCATCCTTGCGAATGACGGTGTGATTCCCACACTCCCGACAACGCTTTCCCTTCATCACCCGCGCCTCGTCGCGCCGCCGTGGCGCTTCCAGAATGCCCATGTCGCGGATCGGGTAGCCGTCCTTGTCGAGCACGCCCAGCATCGTGTAGCGATGGATCAGCAGGCGCGCGATGTAGGCGACGGTGGAAGGGTAATTTTGCTGGCGGCGTTCGCCGGGGATGAAGGCCATGAAGTCGCCGAGCGGTTCGGCGTAGTTGAGCAATTTTCTGAGTTTCATGCCGATCCATGCCGGATCCATCACGCGCATATCGAGCGAGAGTATGCGCGCGAGTCCGTCGAGTGCGCGCGGGTAGTGGCCGGAGAGCCACAGTGAGTACGGCCTCGTTGTTGGCCCAATGAGTCCATCAGGCAAGGTGATTTCTTTCAAGCCGACCACGAATTCGTCACCCGCCGCCGGATTCACCACATCGACCGTCCACGACAGCGTGCCGCCGGCGCCGGTGCGCGGCTCGTCCACGCTGAACATCGCATCAATCACCGACCTGCCATCGACCTCGTCAAACACATGCAGGCGATCACATCGGTAGCGGATCACTTGGGCAATCGCCGAGACCACACTCGGCATGCGCCGCATCTCGCCGGTGGGTGGGAAACGCATGTCGAACGCTTCCTCGCCGACAGTACGTGTCATTGCATCGAGCTTCAGGGCGAGCCAGCCACGATCATTGGTGCGCATGTCCATCGACAGCGTTTTGGCCACCGCACCGAGGCCGCGCGGCTGCTCGGTGCCGTTCACCCAAACTTCAAAGGGGAATACCTTGCCCAGCTCCGCAATGTGCCCGACAAATAGCGCGAAGCGTCCTTGTGGCGACTCGATCATGTACGTCCAGGCATCGTTGCCATCGGGTAACTCAGGGCGGCCGGGCCAGCGCAGCGACGCAAGCACCGGCGCAGGCAGTGTATCCAGTGACAGGCGCGTGTTGTGGCTGAGCGTCGGCACGTCGAGCGCAATCGATGGCGCTGCGACCGACAGCACCGACCCGAGCACGCTGTTGGGCCGATAAGTGGCGAGGCCCTTGAGTTGCGATTTCCACGCGTTGAAATAGAGCTGCTCGAAATCGGCAAACGGATAATCCTCCGGCACATTCACGGTCTTGGAAATACTGGTGTCAATATAGGGTGCGACGGCCGCGACCATTTGCAAATGCGCATCAGCCGAAATATTGAGCGCGGTGACGAAGTAATCGGGCAGATTGGCAACGTCACCACCCAGATGCCGATACAGCCGCCACCCGTGATCCTCAACCGCGTAGTCCTTGTGCATGCCGTCGGCGGTGCGTTTCTTGCGCGTGTAGGTGTAAGAAAACGGCGGCTCAATGCCGTTCGAGGCATTGTCGGCAAAGGCAAGCGAAATGGTGCCGGTGGGCGCAATCGAGAGCAGATGCGAATTGCGGATGCCGTGTTTGCGAATCGATTTTCGGATCGCGTCCGGCAACCGTGAAGCGAAATTGTCACCCGCCAGATAGAGGTCGGCATTGAACAGCGGAAACGCGCCGCGCTCTTCCGCGAGTGCGCTCGATGTGGCATAGGCGTGATCGCGCAGGAAGGCGGAAATTGTTGCCGCCATGTCGCGCGCGGGTTGGGTGTCATAGCGCAATCGCAACATCGCCAGCGCATCGCCCAATCCGGTAAAGCCGAGCCCGATGCGGCGCTTGGCGTTGGCCTCGGTTTGCTGGGCCGGCAGCGGCCATTCGGTCACCTCGAGCACGTTATCGAGCATGCGCACGGCAATCGCGATCACTTCACCGAAGCCCGCGAAATCGAACGCCGATTCAGGCGTAAACGGCGCAGAAACAAAGTGCGTGAGATCGATCGAGCCGAGGCAGCAACAGCCGTAGGGCGGCAAGGGTTGCTCGCCACACGGATTGGTTGCCGCAATCGATTCGCAGTACTTGAGATTGTTGTCGCGGTTGATGCGATCCAGAAACAGGATGCCCGGTTCGGCGTGGTCATAGGTCGAGCGCATGATTTGCGCCCAGAGTTCGCGCGCGGGCAATGTTCGGTAGACCCACAGCCCATCCTTTTCCTGATAGCCGCCACTCTTGTTGCCGACCTCGCCAGCATCCGCCGCCGGTTCCGCGCGATGGGTAAGTTCTATGGTGGTGTCGTTTTCGACCGCACCCATGAATGCATCCGTGACCGCAACCGAGATATTGAAATTGCTGAGCCCGCCCTCGTCCTTGGCGTGGATGAAAGTTTCGATATCCGGGTGATCACAACGCAACACGCCCATCTGTGCGCCGCGCCGCGCGCCGGCCGACTCCACCGTCTCGCAGGAGCGATCAAACACTTTCATGTACGACACCGGCCCGCTCGCGCGCGATTGGGTGCCGCGCACCAACGCGCCCTCGGGACGGATCGCCGAAAAATCGTAGCCGACCCCGCCGCCGCGCCGCATCGTCTCCGCCGCTTCCGCGAGCGCGGTGTAAATGCCCGGACAGCCATCAACCACTTCGGTGATCGAGTCCCCGACCGGCTGCACGAAGCAATTGATCAGTGTGGCTGTCAACGGCGTGCCCGCTGCTGAATTGATGCGCCCGGCGGGAATGAATCCGTGTTCCTGCGCGCGCAGGAATTGTTGTTCCCAATGGGCACGTCGCTTATCGGGTTCAATGGCCGCCAACGCACGCGCGACACGCAAGCGCACATCCTGCACGGAGGTTTCATTGCCCTTGGCATATTTCTCCAGCAGCACTTCGTGGGATATCGGCTGGGGAGGGAGTGGCGACACGTTTTGAATTGCTTTGGGCAGAGCCGCAGGCCGGTTAATAGTGTTCATGGGTAATTGACTGATTCCAATTTAACGCGTCTTTCCCCCGCGCAGGCGGGGGGACTAAGCGTCCACGTTGTACGCGAAGGCAAACTTGGGCCCCCGCCTGCGCGGGGGAAAGTCGATTTTCAAACCTGCATTGTTTTTTTGTATCGCCAATCATTGCATTTATCGTTGCAATGAAGACAGATTCTGAACTCATTGGACAAAATGCGCGGAAGTCTATTCTCGGGCGTTGGCGTATTGCTGATTTGATCGGCATCAACCACTTTGGTTTCATCAATACGTCGCCCGGAAGTCACGCGTCCTGGGGTCGCCAATTTAGCAACTCACCGACCGCCCAAGGTAGAATCGATGCCTCCATGCGCCTCTTTCGCCTTCTCAAAATCCTCTCCGTCGTGGTGCGTCACGGCCTCGATGAATTCCTGCCGAAGGGGTTCGCGCGCGCGTTGATCGGCGGCGTGTTTTTCTGGCGAACGTTTAGGGATTCGCGCGGCTTTCGGTTGCGCGTGGCACTGGAAGAATTGGGGCCGATTTTTGTCAAGTTCGGCCAATTGCTGTCCACGCGCCCCGATCTGATCCCGACCGATATCGCGAACGCATTGACCGCATTGCAGGATCGCGTGCCGCCGTTTTCCGGCGACGCCGTGGTTTCAATTTTGAATCGCCTGTACGGCAATGGCCATGGTTATCAGGAGGTATTCAGCGATTTCGATTTGACGCCGGTCGCGAGCGCCTCGGTCGCACAGGTGCATTTCGCCACCATTGGCAACGGCAAATTGGCCGGGCGCGAGGTGGCGGTGAAACTGGTGCGCCCCGGTATCGTCGATACCATCGCCCGCGATGTGGCGTTGTTGTATGTATTGGCGGATCTGATCGAGGCGATTTTCGAGGATGGCAAACGCCTGCGTCCGCGCGAGGTGATCCGTGAATTCGACAAAACCATTCACGACGAACTCGATATGGTGCGCGAAGCCGCCAACGCTTGTGCACTCAAACGCAATTTTGCCGACGGCACGCTGCTTTATGTACCGGAAGTGTATTTCGATTACACCCACCGCGATGCGCTGGTGCTGGAGCGCATGGATTTTTTGCCGGTCAACGATCTCGCGCAGTTGACGGCGCACGGCATCGATGTCGCGCGCCTCGCGGCCGATGGCGTGAAAATATTTTTCACGCAGGTGTTTCGCGATGGTTTTTTCCACGCCGACATGCATCCCGGCAATATTTTTGTGTTGAAAAACGGCATTTATTCCGGCGTTGATTTCGGCATCATGGGCACGCTTTCCGACCAAGACAAAAACTATCTGGCGCGCAATTTCGCCGCGTTTTTCAATCGTGATTACAAGGCGGTGGCAGTGGCCCATATCGAGGCCGGTTGGGTGCCAAAGGATACGCGTGTCGATGAGTTTGAAGGTGCCATCCGCAGCGTGTGCGAACCGATTTTTGACAAACCGCTCAATGAAATTTATTTCGGCGCGGTGTTGCTCAGATTGTTTGATGTCTCGCGCCGCTTCCGCATGGAGATTCAGCCGCAATTGGTGTTGCTGCAAAAGACACTGATGCAGGTTGAGGGGTTGGGCCGCCAGTTGTATCCCGAACTCGATCTCAGGCCGGTCGCGCAGCCGATCCTTGAAAAATGGATGGACGAGCAGATGGGCTGGCGCGGGTTGGTGCGGCAACTCAAAAAAGAAGGGCCGCAATGGAGCGCGATGGTGCCGCAACTGCCGCGCCTGATCCACCGCGCGCTGGAAAATGATCCGTCCG
>JANLQC010000427.1:0-1636 GCA_031367575.1 Betaproteobacteria bacterium
CCGATGTTTCCCCGGATACCCCTTTGCTATGGTTCCTGCGCGACAATCTGCAATTGACCGGCACCAAGTACGGTTGCGGCATGTCCTTGTGCGGCGCGTGTACCGTGCACGTGAATGGCGAAGCGGTGCGCGCCTGCGCGACCCCGATCTCCACACTGGCGGGCAAGCGTGTGGTCACGATTGAAGAAATCAGCAAAAACCCCATCGGCAAGAAAGTGCAGGACGCGTGGATCGCGGAGGACGTGGTGCAGTGCGGCTATTGCCAATCCGGCCAGATCATGAGCGCGACCGCATTGCTGACCAAGACCAAATCGCCCAGTGACGCCGACATCGACGCAGCCATGAGCGGCAACATTTGCCGTTGCGGTACTTACAACCGGGTACGCGCCGCGATCAAGACCGCGGCGGTTGCCGGTGCCAATCCTGCCGCCGCGAAGCCGGCTGCCGCGAAGTCAGCCGCCAAGGTCAAGGCATAGGGGATGACCATGAAATCACTCGCCAAAAATATCCGCACCACCAGCACCACCCGCACCATCAGCACCCCGCGCACCACGCGCCGCCAATTTCTCAAGGCGTCCGCCGCTACCAGCGGATTGATCATCGGTTTCCACTTGCCCGGCGCCAACAAGCTTGCCCAAGCGCAAGCGCAAGCGCCACAGGCACCCAACCTCAATGTCCCCAACGCGTTTCTTAAAATCGCCAGGGACGGGTCTGTCACCGTGCAGGTAAAACATCTCGAATTCGGTCAGGGCGTGATGACGTCGCTACCGATGCTGGTGGCTGAAGAACTTGAATGCGATTGGACCAACGTGCGCGCCGAGTTGGCACCCGCCGCCCCCGTCTATGCGCACACCATGTTTGGCATGCAGATTACCGGCGGCTCGTCGTCGGTGGTGAATTCGTGGGTGCAGTTGCGCACCGTCGGCGCGATGGCGCGCACGATGTTGATTTCCGCCGCCGCAAATCAATGGAAAGTGGACGCCGCAAAATGCCGCGCGGCCAATGGCGTGGTGAGGGGGCCAGCGGGACAGAAAGCCAACTTCGGCGCGCTCGCCGATGCCGCCGCTGCATTGCCGGTGCCGGAAAAAGTAACCTTGAAAGACGCCAGGGATTTCAAGATTATCGGCAAGCCCACGCGCCGCACCGATGCCGCCACCAAGGTCAATGGCACCGCCAAATTCGGCATCGATGTCACCGCCAAAATGTTGCCCAACCTGCATACCGCGGTGGTCAAACATCCGCCGGTGTTCGGCGCGCGTGTCGGCAAAATCGATGCGTCGAAAGTTCACGGCATTCCCGGTGTCACGCATGTGGTGCAAACATCGAATGGCGTCGCGGTGGTGGCGAAGACGTTCTGGGCCGCCAACAAGGGCCGCGACGCGTTAATTGTCGAATGGAAAATGGAAGACGGCGTCAAGGTCAGCACGGAGGATTTGAAAAAATCCTACCGCGAGTTGGCCGCCACGCCGGGCCCGGTGGCGAAAGTGGGCAACGTGGAATCGCTGAAGACCGCGGCAAAAACCGTGAGCGCCGAATACGATGTGCCGTACCTCGCGCATGCGACCATGGAACCGCTCAATTGCACCGTCGATTTGAAGAAAGATAGCTGCGAAATCTGGGTCGGTTCGCAACTTCA
>JANLQC010000439.1:0-3766 GCA_031367575.1 Betaproteobacteria bacterium
CCACCGCTCGATCGGTGGTAAGAACGACGCCTCGAGCTCGTCGGCCCGCGCCTCGGCGCCCGGCTCGACGACGAGATCGACGTGGATCTCGAAGTCGCGCGCACAGATCGTCGCCTCGACGCCGTCGCCGTCGCCACCCGCTTCGGCGAGCGCCCGCGCGACCGCCGACTCGCTGACACCGAAGAAGCGCAGCACCGTGCGCTGCGGCGGCACCGCCCGCAGACCGAGCCCAAGGAGCGCAACCCGGCCGGGCCGGCGGCAGTGATCGCCCGGCCGAACCGGCGTGCAACGAATTCTAGGAGAACATCATGGGAAGTTTCAGTATCTGGCATTGGCTCATCGTGCTGGTCATCGTGCTGGTGATTTTCGGCACCAAAAAACTGCGCAACATGGGCAGCGATCTGGGCGGCGCGGTTAAGGGCTTCAAGGACGGGATGAAGGGCGAGGGTGAAGGTGAAGGCGGCAATGCGGCGAAAAAACCTGACCAGGTCACCGGCACCACCTTTGAAGGCGAAGTGAAGGACAAACAGAAGAGTTGAAGGATTTTGACGGGCGGGCGTTGACACCTCGACGGCATCTTGCCGTGCCGGACACACCCTTTGCGCCGCGCCAAATTCTTCACACCATCCCGGTTACCTCCCGCTTGCCGCCGCCCCATGTTTGATATCGGCTTTTCCGAACTGGTCGTGATTGGCGTGGTCGCGCTCGTGGTACTCGGACCCGAACGTCTGCCCAAAGTCGCGCGCACCGCCGGACATTTGTTTGGCCGCTTGCAGCGCTACGTGGCCACCGTCAAAGCCGATCTCAACCGCGAAATGGACATGTCCGAATTTTCCAAGGTCAAGCAGGAGGTGCAGGAAGCCGCGCGCGCATTCGAGAAAAGCGCGCAGGAGCACACGAGTGCAATGGAAACCGAGGCGCGCGCGTTGGCTGCGTCGCTCGAAAAACCGCTGGATGAGGCGAAGGCAACGACGGCTGCCAATGCCGTGGGTGCCACCAATTCATCGGACGTTTTGACAAATCCGACTTCACCAACGACGCAGACCGACATGCTTGCTGCGCAGGAAAATGGTTTGTCCGGCACGGGCGAAACGGCACCGGCCGCAACCAAGGCTTCTCATCGACAGCCGGTGCCCGGGCCGTTGACGCCGGCGCAACCAGGCATGCTCGATTTTGGTATCGAGCCGGTTCGCGCCGCGCGCACCGCAAGGCCGATGCTCGACTCGCGCACATGAGCGAGATCACCCACGACACCTTCGTTTCCCACCTGATCGAATTGCGTGATCGCCTGATCCGCGTGCTGATCGTGTTCGGCGTGCTGTTTTTCGCGTCCTTCTTTTGGCCGACCTGGCCGGTGCTTTATACACTGTTCGCGCAGCCGCTGATGGCGGCGCTGCCGAGCGGCGGACAAATGATCTCCACGGATGTAGTCGGTGTTTTTCTGGTGCCGATGAAGATCGCCGCGCTGTCTTCGTTTCTGGTGATGCTGCCTTACGCGCTTTATCAGGCGTGGGCATTCATCGCGCCGGGCTTGTACATCCACGAGAAAAAACTCGTCATGCCGCTGGTGGTGTCATCGACTCTGCTGTTTTTCGCCGGCATGTCGTTCGCTTACTTCCTGATTTTTCCGATGGTGTTCAAATTCATGGCCTCGTTCGCGCCGCAGGGGGTGGCGTGGATGACGGACATCGAAAAATACTTCGGATTTGCGCTGTCGATGTTTGTGGTGTTCGGCATCACCTTTGAGACACCGGTGGTGGTGGTGTTGCTGGTGAAGATGGGCCTGGTATCGGTCGAAAAACTGAAGGAAATCCGCCCGTATGTTTTCGTCGGCGCATTCATTGTCGGCGCGATATTCACGCCACCCGACGTGCTATCGCAGTTCGCACTGGCGGTGCCGCTCTATGTTTTATACGAAGCCGGCATTTTGTGCGCGCAGATTATTGTCAAGCCCAAGCCCGCCGAAGCGGAATCCACGCCGACTTAACGGTTCTGATTCACCCTGGACGGGCGTGGGCGTTTGGCCACGTTTACCGCCAGCTCGATGTCCTTGGTCTGGCGCGTGACGTTGAATTTCGCGTTGTCCCCCGGTTTCAGCGCGGCGATCGCCGCCATCGCGGCAACGCTGTCCTGTATGGATTGTCCTTCGATGCGGCTAATCACGTCACCGACTTTCATTCCCGCTCTGTCTGCCGGACCACCGCGCGTTACGTTTGCGACCAATGCGCCGCGCGCCGCCACGAGTTTTAGTGAATCCGCGAGTTCAGGAGTGATGTCCTGCGGTGCAATGCCGATGAAACCGCGCGTGACCGAACCCTGCGCAATGATCTGTTCCATTACGTCCTTGGCCATCGACACCGGAATCGCGAAACCAATGCCAAGTGAACCACCGGTGCGCGAATAGATCACGCTGTTGATGCCGATCAGGTTGCCGTTGATATCCACCAGCGCGCCGCCGGAATTGCCAGGATTGATGGCGGCGTCGGTCTGGATGAAATTCTCGTAACGATTCACCCCCAGCCGGTTGCGCGCGAGGCCGCTGATGATGCCCATCGTCACCGTCTGGCCAACGCCGAACGGGTCACCGATTGCCAGCACCACGTCACCCACTTGCGATTTTTCCGATTGGCCGAGGGTGATCGGCGTTAATCCTTTCCCTTCGACCCGCAACACCGCCAAATCTGTCTCGGGATCGGTGCCAACCACTTTCGCCGGAATCACCCGGCCATCGGCGAAAGCGAGCTGGATTTCGCTGGAACCGGCGACCACGTGGTCGTTCGTTAAAACGTAACTGCCTTTTGCGTCGGCGCTGATAATGACCCCCGAACCGAGGCTACCCTGTATCTCGGAGTCGTCGCCGGGCTCCTCGTTCTGGCCGAAAAAACGCCGCAACAACGGGTCGTTGTTGATCGAATTGCGTGTGGTGCGAACTTCACGGGATGAGGAAATATTGACCACCGATTGCATCGCTCGTTTGGCGGCGTCCGCATAGCTTTGGCGCAGGTTCCCCTGATTTCCGACCGTTTGCAGGCCACCCGGCGACAGTCCCGATTCGCGGATTTCCACCACGTTATGCTGCCACGGATTCCAATCCGGGCGGACTAAAGTAACGACAAACACCACCGCAAGGGTGATCGCCACAAATTCGGCGAATATTAACCAGAGACGTCGCATGAGGAGAATTGGACTCGATGAAATAGAGGGCCGGGAAATAACAACTTGTCCGTAAACAAGCGCGAATGCATGACGCCGCCATATTTACCTCAATCAGGGCGCGCTTTCGCTGCAATGGCGCGCGATTGCAAGCAAACGCAACGCGGAGTGAGGCGGACAAGTCAGGCATCGCGCCTCATTTGCGGACAAGTTCTGAGTATGCGGTGCAAAGGGGTCTAATTCAAGAACTCGCGTACCAAACTCATGGACGAAAAAAGGCAGCGGGTTGACCGCTGCCTTTGGGATGCGCTATTGTTGTAAGTGCCTACTTCTTCAAAGAGTCACGTATTTCGCGGAGCAGTACCACATCTTCCGGCGTTGCGGCGGGCGCGGCAGGAGGTGCCTCTTTCTTCATTCGATTGATTTGCTTGACCATCATGAAGATGATCACCGCCAAAATCGCGAAATTCAACGCGATTGTGATGAAGTTGCCATAGGCAAAAACCGGAACACCGGCTTTTTTCACCGCGTCCAGCGTCATCGCCGTCCCTGCCGGAATCTCTTTTAGTGCGATAAACATGTCCGCGAAATTGAGATTCCCCAATACCCGGCC
>JANLQC010000521.1:0-7740 GCA_031367575.1 Betaproteobacteria bacterium
CCGGAAAAGGTATTCGCAAGCATTGGCGCGCTTCTTCGGGCATAAATGTCCCAAAAGCCGCGCCAGTGCTAGTCAATGCCCTATTCCCGCGTCACCCGATCAACCAGTTTGATATACGCATTCATCGCATCATCCGTCGACATGCCCTTTAGCTTCATCCACGCATCGTACTTGGCGCGCCCGACAAAATCGGTGAAGCCCGGCTTGTCACCGGTGACATCACCGTCGGTCGCTTGCTTGAAATTGGCGTACAGGCGCAATTTCAGGTCATTGCCGGGATCGGTTTTGGCGTTGGTCACGTCTTTTGCGGCTTTTTCAAATCGCTTTTTCAGGTCGGACATTGAGTTTCTCCTCCAAAGTATTGCTCAATAAAGAGTTTTAGGGGCTTTCCATCGGTGAAAAGTCAGGCTAAAGTAACTGTAACGGATTCGACTTCACCCTGCAATTTTTCGGAAAAACCGGTTGCACGCGGCACCGCGATTGCGCAGCGTCACCGGAGGCAGGTTTTCCAGGTCGCAGGCGGAGTGCCAAAAGACCGATTAAAAAAACCCACTCAACTTACCATGACCTCCCTCCCGCGCATCCCCGGCATGTCCCTGCTAGACCGCGAACGCATGTCTGGCGTGGATACCGCGTGGCTGCGGATGGAGCATCCGACCAATCTGATGATGATTGTCGGCATCATGGTGTTCAAGGAAAAACTCGATTTCAAAAAGTTGCAGGCCACACTCGAACAGCGTTTTCTCGCTTACCCGCGTTTTTCCCAGAAAGCGGTGCAGGATCCGACCGGTGCGTACTGGGAGGACGACAAGAATTTCGACCTCAAGAATCACATCAAGAAAGCGAAATTGCCGGGACGCGCCGGTAAAAAGGAATTGCAGGATTATGTTAGCGAGATGGCCAGCGTCGGCCTCGACTTCACCAAGCCGCTGTGGCAGTTTCATTTGATTGAAAATTATCACGGCGGCGGATCGGCGTTGCTCACGCGCATCCACCATAGCTATGCCGACGGCATCGCCTTGATCAGCGTGATGCTTGCCATGACGGCCGATAACGCGGCAGCGAGTCTCGCCAAACCGAAGCCAAAGGAAAAAAACGGCAAGGGAAAAAATGGCGCGGATGGCACGGTGGACATGGATTTTTGGACCAGTGTCACCAAGCCGATGGCCAGCGTCTGGTCGGGTGCCATGAAACTCACCCGCGGTCTTGTCGAACAGGGATTGGAGATCGCCAAAGACCCGGCAACGATGCGCGAATTCGCCACCAAAGGCATGGAGCTCGCCGACGAATTGCGCAAGATCGCGACCATGGCACCGGATACGCCAACACGATTCAAAGGCCGGCTCAACCGTGGCAAACGCGTCGCCTGGTGTGATCCACTGCCACTGGGCGAAATAAAAGTGATCGGCAAGACCTTGCATTGCTCGGTTAACGATGTGCTGCTCTCAACCGCCGCCGGTGCGCTGCGCGACTACATGGAACACCGGGGGGACAAAACCGAAGGCGTCGAATTGCGCGCCGTGGTGCCGGTCAATCTGCGCGCCACCGAAAAAGCGGGCGAACTCGGCAATCAATTCGGGCTGGTGTTCGTCGATCTGCCGATCGGCGTTGTCGACCCGATCGAGCGCATGCTGATCGTGCGCGAACGGATGAAGGCGTTGAAAGGATCCTCGCAACCGATTGTCGCTTTTGTGCTGCTCTCGGCGGTCGGTCTGGGCCCGAAGATTTTGCAGGATCAAATCAGCGCGCTGATCGGTCGAAATGCGTCGGCGGTGATGACCAACGTTCCCGGCCCGCAGAAACCGCTTTTTTTCGGTGGTCGTGAGATCGACGAAATCGATTTCTGGGTACCGCAATCGGGCGGCATCGGCATGGGGTTGTCGATCCTCACTTACAACGGTAAAGTGCAATTTAGCTTGATCACCGATGGCGGTCTGGTTCCGGATCCGGAAAATGTGATCAATCAATTCGGCGAAGAATTTGAGCGGCTGGTCATGCAAACCCTGATGGGGCCCTACGGCCCGGAGTTTGAGGCGGATCTTGAAAAAGCGTTTGGCGATGGCAGTGCCGCGGATGCCTCTCCATCGGGCGCTCGCCACACCCAGAAACGCTTGCGCAAGCGATAACCGCGCAGCCTTTAGTGCCTTCAAGCCGAACCGCGCGGTGGAAATGTGCGTGGATGGCGGACCCCGGCATTCACGTTCACACCGCCGACAAGATTGCCGCTCTCACCCGTTAAGGTTATCGGGCGGTGACCTCGCCGCGCTCAAACAGCGATGCAAAATTGTGGCGCGGCCGATAACCGAGCAAACGTTGCGCTTTTTCGATGACGTAGACCCGATCGATGCGCGGCGGGATGGTCCAACCCCGGCGCAGAAACGCCTCAGTTGCGCCGCGATAGTGGCGCTCAATGACATCGGCGGCGGCGGTAAACAATTGGCCGCATTCACTCTGCCGAAACACCGCGGCGGCCGAAATATTGAACACCTCGAATCCGTCAATGGTGCTGGTTAGTGCCAGCACATGTGCGTCAGCGACATCACCAATATCGACACCGCGATATATGCGGTAGATCGCCATCAGATTTTCCGCTTCCGGAAAACACCGCGACATGCGCAGGCTTACGCATGCCAATCCTGCGCGCGCGGCGGCGCGGCAGGCCGTTTCCGCCGCCAGTTTGGTTTTGTCGTAAATATCGCGCGGCCGCGGCACCAGCGCCTCGGTGACCCACACCGCACGGTCAGAAGGCACCATCGCGGCACCGTAAATCGAGGTTGTGCTGGTGTACACAAATTTGCCCACGCCATGCCGCAATGCCGCTTTTAGCAGTGCTTCGGTGGCGCCGACATTGGTGTCGAAAAATTCCTGATCGCTATGCACATCGACATGCGGCGCATGTAATCCGGCCGTGTGAATGATGGCATCAATGCCCGCAACCCAGTCATCAACACGATTTGATTCACGCAGGTCTGCGACCAGTGTGGTGCGCGCACCGGGCACTTTATCGAGGCCCACCATCTCGTGGTTTTTCGCGATCTCGGTGGCAAGCGCCGCACCGATCCGCCCTGACGTGCCGGTAACCAGAACCCGCATTGCCGGCCTTTATTCAGCGATGGCCGCGATCATGTCAATCTCAATCAGAAATCCATTGCGGAAGTTGCCGACCGGCACAATGGCGCGCGCGGGTTTGTGATCGCCGAAAAAGTCGGCGTATTCGGCGTTCACCTCAGCCCAGTAGGCAATATCGGAAACATAAAGGGTTGAGCGCAACACCAGATCGCGGCGCGAACCGGCGGCCAGCAAAATCAGTTCGGCATTCACCAGCGCCTGCCGCGTCTGCTGCCGAATCGTCGGAAGTGCAAAATCTCCAGGCTTGCCGGGTACGCGCGGCAATTGGCCCGAGACATAAACCACGCCGTTATGCACCACGGCCGAGGAATAGTGGCCGGCCGGCGGCGGTGCATTGTTTGCGGTAATTTTCGTCAGCTTTGCCATGGCAGTTTATCCAAATCCACGTTTCCGCCGGTGAGCACGATGCCCACCCGCTTGCCTTTCACATCGAGATTGCCTTCCAGAATCGCCCCCAGCGGCGGGCAACATGACGTCTCAACAATAATTTTCAGCAGTTCCCACGTCATGCGCATGGCGCGAACAATATTCTCCTCCGAGGCGAGCGCAATGCCATCCACATTTTTCCGGATAATCTCGAAAGTCCTGTCGCCGAGGCCGGTACGCAGGCCATCGCAAATTGTATCGGGCACCGCGTCGGTCACGCGCACGCCCGTCATGAATGATCGATAGCCATCGTCCGCGCCGGCCGGCTCGCCACCGAATACCTTGATGCCGGGCTTTACTCCTTTGGCCGCCATCGCCGTGCCTGACAACAATCCGCCACCACCGAGCGGTGACATCACCATATCCAGATCCGGCACGTCTTCCAGCAATTCCAGCGCCGCCGTCCCCTGCCCGTTCATCACCCGAAAATCATTGAACGGATGCACCAACTCGAGATTTCTTTCCGCAATCAATTTGGCAACGGCCGCTTCGCGCGCGGTGACATTGGGCTCGCAGTAAATGATTTCGGCACCATAGGCCTCGATGGCAGATTTTTTCGGTCGCGGCGCATTGTTCGGCACCACGATGGTCGCGCCAATTCCGCGCAAGCCCGCCGCCCACGCTAGCGCGGCACCATGGTTGCCCGAAGAATGGGTGACCACGCCGCGCCGCACCTGATCGTGGTCGAGCGACATGATGGCGTTGCAGGCGCCGCGCGCCTTGAATGCGCCGACTTTTTGCATGTTTTCGCACTTGAAGAAAATCTCTGCGCCGAGTTTCTTGTTCAGGATGGTGCTGGAAAGCACCGGCGTGCGGTGGATGTGCGGTTTGATGCGCGCGTGCGCGGCACGGATGGTTTCGAGCGTGAGTTCAGACAATGTTGTTCCTTTGCAAGATGACAATTGTGTTCAGTCCTCCAACTCCGCTTTCGCCATCTCAATATCCAGCACTTCCATCGCGTCGCGGCCTTTCATCTTCGCCGCTTTTTCGTAGAGTTCCACCGCTTTGTCTTCCTGCTTGTCGCCAAACAGCATCAGCAAACCGTTGGCGTATTCGATGTGGGCGATTGGCGATGAGGGATTTAACTTGATCGCCTTTTCATAGTGTTCGATGGAAGATTCCTTGTTGGCACCATAGGTTAATTTTCCGACCAGGCCACCCACTTTGTCGATAATTTCCGCGTGGTAAGCACCCATCGCGGAATGCGCTTCGGCGTGCCTGGCATCAAGCTTCAGCGCCGTTTCGAGTGCGGTTTTGATCTTTCCGCCGTAGCCTTCCTTCAATGCTTTTATCACCGAAATGCTTTGACTGTAGCGCCCAGCCGCATAGGCAAACTGGTAATGCGCGTTTGCATTTTTTGCGTCCGACTTCATCAAAGCGCCTGCCATCGCCATCGCCTCCTGATAGAGCGCGACTTTGGCGGCATCTTTTTTCTCAAGATGATTGGCGTAAATGGATGTGGACTTGATTGCGACCGTGTGCCCCTCACCCGCGTTGGCGGCTTCCGCGAAATTGCCGGCGTGATATTGCCGCCAGGCCTCCTGCAATGCGGCCTCTTTCGGATACGCTTCGCCGTCACCTTTGTGCAATGCGTCCCAGTTTTTTTTCAGCGCATCTCCCGCATAAGTGATCGCTTTTTGATCGTGCGCAAATTTGTTCCATTTGGCCATGTTGAGTCTCCCCGGATTGCCATGATTATTCTCGGTACTTCTCCATCAAATGCCGCAAATGCTCACTCGCATCACCCAACAAAAACGGCATCAGCAACGCCATCACCTGATACACGCCGCGCGTCAAATGGCGCGCCGGATCCGGCTCGGCGGCAAACTTGCCGACCGGTTTCGCGCGCAGGTGCTCGAAATTGAGCCAGTAGGTCGCGACAACCAGAATATTATCAGCCAATGCGCGAATCTCGTCATCGCCCGCCCGCATGGCTGTTGCGGCTACGAGGGCATCGCACAATTGCGTCACGGCATCGCGTTTGTGATTGAGGATGATATTGAAATGGGATCTGAGCTTGGCATCGCGCATCACCAGATCATCAAGATTTCGGTACAGGAACCGGTATTGCCAGATGCGTTCAAACATGAGGTGCAGGTACAGCCACATGTCTTCCATCGCGCTCGACGCGTCGCCAATTTCGCCGGGGCCAATATCGATCACCGCCTCGAAACCGGCGAACAAATGGTGAATGATTTCATCCTTGTTGCGAAAGTGATAATACAAATTGCCCGGACTGATATTCAGCTCGTCCGCAATGTGGCCGGTGGTGACGTTCGCCTCACCGCGCTGGTTGAAGAGCTCAAGGCTGATCGCAAGGATGCGTTCGCGGGTGCGCGCGGCGCGGGTGGCAGGTAACAAAGTTGGCAATGACTTGGGCACAGGCAGGTGTCGAGACATGCGCTAATGATACGACGGGAGTTATGTCTGACGAGAATTGGATCCTGTTCGGCGGGGGAATGGCAATGTTGGCCGTTTTTCACCACGACCGGCTGCAAAATGCGATATCTGGCGCGCATTTCTGGCACTTTTCGCGGTTTCAACATTAAATGCCGACAGGCGGTGGGCAGTCAAATGCTACCTCAAATTTTCGTCATTCCGGCGGACAACCACAAAGGGTTGCGCCGGGCCGGAATCCAGTCCATCGAAAGTGATTCTGCCCATTTTCCATTGACGGTTAAAGCCGCTCTTTAATTCAGCCAAGTGGATTGACTACGCCGCTCCGCGCGCCACCCATTGCTCCAAACCGGCAATCGCATCGGCGAGATCAACGGTGGTGTCCTGAAGTCGCTGGCCGCGCGAGGGTTGGCGCTCTTTGAAAACGCGGCTGTCGAGTGTGCGGGTGGCGTCTTTGAGCGTATCGATATTTAGCGTGATGCCGAACTTCGCCAGCACCGGTTCGAGTTCAAAGCGGCGCTTCAGCAAATCAGAACGGGTGCGCTGATAGGCGTGTTCACAGACGCGCTTTCTTGATGCATAACTGAAAAGGTTGGTGAAAAACATTTCCGGATCATCGGTGCCCGGCTCAAATAACACGATGCTCGCGTTCTTGTATTTTTCCGCGTACTTCTCGAGGCCGGTGTGCATGCGCGAATGGATGATGGTGCGAAATGTTTGCGATAACACCACCGGCAACCCGCCTTCAATCAATTTCTCCATATCGGCACGGCTGCGGTGCGCCGCGCGCCGCTTGGCGGCGTCGCCATCGAAAGGCACCAGCGGATTCACGCCGATCACCAGTTCCGCGCCGTCTTCCAGCGCGAGCGACGCATGCAATGTTTTTTTCAGCGCGCCATCGACATAGTAATGCCCTTCCACCTCGACCGGCGGGAACAATCCCGGCAGCGCCGATGATGCCTGCACCGCTTTGGCAATCGGCACGTGGTCAAAACCGGGCCCGCCAAAGGTCACCGCGCGGCCGGTATCCAGATCGACCGCGACCGAATAGAGTTTGTGTTTCAGCTTGCGGAAGTCATTGGTGCGTCCCGGTTCGTTGAATGCCCCGGTCAGAAATCGCGAGATGCCTTCGCTTTCAAAAATGCCGGCCGGAATCGCGCGCAACAGTGGCGCGAACGATTCCATCATGGAGCGGCGGATCGGGCTTGCAAGATACCTGAGCACGCCTTTGGCGGCCAGGCCCGGCACGCTTTTCAGGCGGCGCCCGTATTCGCGCCACGCCGGCCGCAGAAACAGTTCCGGCTTTAAGGCACCTAAGGCGCCATTGCCGTTTGCGGCCGCGCGCATTTCGTTGTCGATGAACATCCGGTAGATTTCGGTCGGCGTGAGCTGATTGGCCAAACCCGCCGTGAGAAAACTGCCGGCCGAGACGCCGACGTAAATATCCATGTCGTTCAGGTTCAGGCCATCGAGAGATTCATCGAGCGCCATCAGGACGCCGATTTCATACATGGCACCCAGCGGCCCGCCACCCGCCAAAGCCAATGCGATCTTCGGTTTTGCCGCAGCCGATTTGCGCGCGGGCGGCGTTTTCGCCAGCGGCATGCCGGGACTTTTTCTCGATGACGCCAATCGCTCAATTGTTCGAATCAAAATGCCTCCTGAAGTGCAATCTTGAAATTTTTCTACGTCAGAACCGGAACAGCGATCACGCAAACATGGGAAACATCGCACTCGACATTTCCCATTTTATCCAGCGCATTGGCCATGCATTATGACCAATATCAT
>JANLQC010000525.1:0-2074 GCA_031367575.1 Betaproteobacteria bacterium
TTCAATGCCGCTCTGCATCAGCATCTGCCCATCGCGCTTTTGCATTTCGCGCAGTGCGTCACCTGTCAAGGAGGCGACATCGAACATCGATTGCACGTTCCAGATGGTTGGTTCCCCTTCGGCGGCATGCCTGTGACGATCAAGCAACTCGGTGACGCCTTGCGTCATCGACAAATTGCCACTGGAAAGAATGACAATCACACGGTCATCGGACTTTTCATAGACGTGCATTTTGCAGAAAGTGGCGATGTGATCCACGCCCGCGTTGGTGCGCGAATCGGAAGCAAAAATCATCCCTGAATCGAGTCGCAGGGCCACGCAATAGGTCATTTCAATCCTTCCGGGAGCAATGCTTGTTTTTGAATGCCTGTTTGTGTTTGTGTCTGTGTGGCGGAAGTTGCGGGCGGTGCAATCTGCATCCCTGCGCCCAGCTCGGGCGCGAAAAATGAATCGTTGATTTCGGCACCGAGCCTGGCCGTGGAATCGAGAAATTCCGTCAAATATTCATGCAGGCCGGTTTCAAAAATATCGTTGATACGCCCGAACTGCAACGCGGCAAAAATTTCTCCGGCCTGCCGCGTCGCTTCCGCCGACGCGCGATTTTGCACCGCTGCCAGAATTTCATAAACATCATGCATGCAAAAATGCAACGAACGCGGAATGTCCTTGCGCAGAATCAGCAATTCGGCGATGCGAATTGGCGTGACGGTATCGCGATATACCTTGCGATAGGACTCGAACGCGGACACCGAACGCAGCACGGCCGACCATTGATAAAAATCAACCGCACCACCCACATCGGTAATGCTCGGCAGCAGCACATGGTATTTAACGTCGAGAATTCGCGCGGTGTTGTCGGCACGTTCCATGTAGGTGCCCAAGCGCAAAAACTGGAACGCCTCGTCGCGGCGGATGGTGCCAAAGGTCACGCCGCGAAACAAGTGCGAACGTTCCTTCACCCAATCGAAAAATGTGGAGATGCCGCGCGCGTACAAGCGGTCTTCGTCCATGTTCTGCATCTCGATCCATGTCGAATTCAGCACTTCCCACATTTCACTGGTAATGGCGCCGCGCACGGCGCGCGCATTCTCGCGCGCCTGTTTGGCACAGTTGTAAATCGACGAAGGATTATCGGCATCAAGTGCCACAAAATGCAGCACCTCTTTTGCGCAGACGATGGAATGACGACCGCTGAACGGGAACAGCGTGCCGGTGATATTGAGCGGCGCAAACCATTCCTGATCCTGTAAATCCGGGTCTTTGGTCAGTAACGACATCCGATACGCGACATCGAGAATGCGCGCGGTATTCTCGGCGCGCTCGACGTATCGAGACATCCAGTACAGTGTGGAAGCGGTCTTGGATAACATGGTCAGTCGACAATCCAGGTATCTTTGACCCCGCCACCCTGCGAGGAATTCACCACCAGCGAGCCTTCGCGCAATGCCACTCGCGTCAGTCCGCCGGGTACAAAATTAACCGTCTTGCCGGAAAGCACATAGGGCCGCAAATCGATGTGACGCGGCGCGAGGCCTTTATCGGTAAAGGTCGGGCAGGTGGAAAGCGACAGCGTCGGCTGCGCAATGAATCGTTCCGGCGCATCGAGCACGCGCTGTCGATAGCGTTCGCGTTCGTCCTTGGTGGATGTCGGCCCGACCAGCATGCCGTAGCCGCCCGATCCTTGTGCTTCCTTGATGACCAGATCGGCCATGTGGGCCATGACGTAATCGAGGTCTTCTTTTTTTGACAGTTGCCAGGTGTGGACGTTATTCAAGAGCGGCTCTTCACCGAGATAAAAACGGATCATTTCCGGTACAAAAGGGTAGAGCGATTTATCGTCGGCGATACCGGTGCCAACCGCATTCGCCAGCGTGACGCGCCCGGCGCGATATGCGTTCATCAGGCCCGGCACCCCGAGCATGGAATCGGCGCGAAAAGCGAGCGGATCGATGAAGTCGTCATCGATGCGCCGATAAATCACATCGACCTTTTGCGGGCCCTGGGTGGTGCGCATGAATACCGTGTTGTCCTGCACAAACAAATCCACACCTTCCACCAATTCAATGCCCATTTG
>JANLQC010000527.1:0-10366 GCA_031367575.1 Betaproteobacteria bacterium
CATGGGCTTAACCGAGTGACATGGGGGTTAAGCCGAATAGCACCAGCATGGGCGCGGCTTGCGAGCACATTTCGGTCGGAACAGCGCGCCAATGCTAGAAGTTTGTTGGTCATCGCGAACCCGATGCGCGTCTGCACGGCACCTTCCTGCACTCGTGCCCACCCCCTTACCCACCCCCTACGTCGGCACCTGTCCTACAACAAATCAGATGCCCGTCCGATAGGGGTTCTTATGTCGGCCACTTACGATGGCTGCATGAAATCACCCACCCACCGAGGCAAGCCATGTTGAACAAGAAAATTCTGGTCATGTTTGTCGCCATTGAACTGGTGGTGGGGTTGGCGGTGCTGGTGCTGTCACTCAATGATGATCTTGCGCTGCTTGGAAAATTTGTCATTGCCGCCTCGATCATGGCATTCATTGCCGCCGCAACCATCGTCGTCATGTTTCAGCGATTTCTGACGCATGCATTTCGCAGTGAAGACTGGCACCGCTCCTAGCGAATCAAGTTGTGCAATTTAAATGCCACTCAACCAACCACGCCGTTTTTCTTCATCAATTTCACGAAAGCAATATCACCATGAAAAAAATCCCTATCGCCACCATGATTGCCGCCACCATGATTGCCTCAAGCCTGATGCTGGGTGCCTGCGCCACCGGCAGTAACCGTGGCCCCATCTATTCTTCTTCCGATTCGCCGCGCGTGCAATACGGCTATGTCGAGCAAATGAACTACATACAGGGCGGCGGCGGCACCAGCGGCGGCGGCGCGATTGTCGGCGGCATCATCGGCGGCGTGCTTGGCCATCAGGTCGGCGGCGGTCGCGGCAACACGGCGGCCACCGTGGTCGGTGCGGCAGGCGGCGCGCTGATCGGCAACGAGGTCGAGAAAAATCGCAACGCCGGTGAACGCATTGAAGTCCGTGTGCGCCTCGACAATGGCAGCCGCGTGACCTACACGCAGGAAGGGCCGCGCGATTTTCAAAACGGCGACCGCGTTCGCATTGAAGATGGCCGCGTGTTTCGAGGTTAGTCGTGGTTAGTCGTGGTTAGTCGTGGCTAGTTGCGGTTAGTCGCGACGGGGCAAAAATATTTAACGGGCACCTGCCCGCAACCAACTGGGCGCAAGCCCGCAATCAAAAGGACTCTGCCATGAATTGGGATCAAATCGAAGGTAACTGGAAACAAATGAAGGGCAAGGCGAAAGAAAAGTGGGGCAAGCTCACCGACGATCAGCTTGACGTGATCGGCGGCAAACGCGACCAGCTCGTCGGCAAAATCCAGCAGCAATACGGTTACACCAAAGAACGCACCGAGGCGGAACTTGATAGCTGGTTGAAAGACCACAAGCCGACCGACGCCGAAAGGCCATCGAAGCATTGATTCATTGATTCAATGATTAGCGGAAGACGGGGCCGGGCAGCAAATGTTGCATCGCCCGGTCATACCACAGCACGGATCACTCAAACAACTCCAACCAAAAAATTATCCCACTCAGCAAAGGAACACACATGAACATGAAACCATTCAACGTAATTCTCGCCGCCGCATTTTGTGCCACCGGTTTTGCCGCCAGCGCCGCCATGACCAAAGGGGAACACAAAGCTGCCCTTGATAATGCCGAGATGTCATACAAGAGCGCCAAGGCCGCTTGCGAATCGTTCGCGGGCAATGCCAAGGATGTCTGCATCGCCGAGGCCAAGGTCGAAAAAACCTTCGCGACCGGCAAGACACACAGCAATTTCAAGAACACACCAAAGGCGCAATTTGACGCACAAAAGGATTTGGCCGGTGCTGAATATGACCTCGCCAAAACCAAGTGCCAGACGCTGGCCGGCAACGACAAGGATGTCTGCGTCAAGGAAGCCAAAGCCGTTGAAGTCCGCGCTCAGGCTGACGCCAAGGCCGGCAACAAAGTCAGCGACGCATATGCCGCCGCATCGGACGCCAAGCGCACCGCCAATTACAGAGTGGCCATCGAAAAATGCGACACCTTCAGTGGCGACGCCAAGGATTCCTGCGTGAAAGCCGCGAAAACGCGCTTTAACAAGTAATTGAACCTGCAACACCTTCTCCCTTGTGGGGCCATTCTTGGCCTCACTTTCAACGGGCCCCTGTGGCCCGTTTTTTTTGGTGTTTCGGCGTGGGCACGCGGCGCGGAAGCGGCAACACAAAGGCCGCGACAATGCGCGGCCCGTTGAGGGGTTGAGGTATTTCTGGTGGTTCGGCTATTTGTGCTTCTGCGCGCTGTTCTCGATTTTTTCGCCGACACGTTCGATATCACGGCCCGCGCCCTCCATGGTGTTGCAAGCGGTGGTGATGGCCGCGACGCTGCAAAGCGCAGCGAGAGTCAGGATGAACTTTTTCATGGGAATTCTCCGAATTGAATGATTGACTGGTTGGTGGAATTGCCCCCCATGTTGTGACCACCTGTCGCCGCCTGCCATCGGTATTTGCCTCGGCTGTCTGTCAGACAAACGCTCACCGTTGCGTTTGAAACGATAAGCGATTCCGTCCTACGCGGAAATCGGCGTTGCCGCCATCGCCATGCACGCGCGCATTCCCGACAATGATCCAAGCCACCCAATCAATTTTCGGAGCGCAACATGAAAAATCAATTGCACCCTCTTGGCCACAGCGGCACGCAAGCAACCGTGATTGCACTTTTCGCCATCACAATGCTGGTGACCGGCTGCGACAAATACACCAGTTCCGGCGAGACGGTCGGGCAAAGACTTGATAATACGATCGACAAAACCAACGCCGGCATTGCCAAGGTCGGTGACAAGATCGAGAAAAAAGTCGATCAGGCGGGCGCGGCGGTAACCACTGCCGGCCAGTCGATTTCAAATTCCACCGGTGCCGCCTTCGACAAGGCAGGCGGTGCGGTATTCACCAAGGTCGACCAGGTCGATGCCATCGTCACTGATTCCGCGATCACCGCTTCCATCAAGGCCGATTTCCTGAAAGACCCCGGCTTGAGCGCGCTCGGCATTGAAGTCAATACCGTCAAGGGCGAAGTCACGCTGAAAGGCGCGGTATCGATGGAATTGCGCAAGCAGCGTGCGGAAGGCATCGCAAGCCACATCATCGGTGTGACCAAGGTGATCAATCTTCTCACCGTGAGCGGTTCATAGTGCCGCAATTGCGCCACGGTTTTTCGCGCACGAATAGCACGAATAGCACGAATACACGAATTGCACGAATAGGCGAGCGCCTACAAACATCTCGGTGTTCTGCCCACGCTCAAAGACATTGATGCGTGCGGAAATAGGCGCATGCGAAAGACAGGTGAAAAACACGCGCGAAAAATGTCTGGCGTGAAATCGATTTAAGTGATTTATTCATTCAAACAGGAGCAATTCATGAACACAGTTTTCAAGGATGCCATCGTGGCGGCGGATAACTTTCGTCGCGCCGACGTGGTTCACACGATGCAATCCTGCGCGGAAGGACAATAGCCATGAAATTTCCCACGAAATTTCCCGTATCACTCCGCCGCCTGATGCTGTTCGGCGCACTGTTCGGTAGCGCAATCACCGGCATCGCGCAGCAGACATCCGTGTATCCACAAACGCTCCTGAGCCGCGACACACAGGCAAGACTTCGCGTGACAACCGTTTCCCCCCACGCCCTCGGTCGCGAGTCGGTGACAATGGTCAACAACAAGCTCACAGTTACCATGCGCTCATATGAAAATACACCCGACGCCGGCCCGGCACCACCATCCGATGATGTGCCCGCCTCGACAAGTGACGTAATCCTCGGTCGGCTTCCGCAGGGCAACTATACCGTTGAAACATTTTTCCTCAATCGGAAGACGGGCGTACTCACATTGGTCGGCGCCACACAATTCACGTTCGCCGAAGATGTCGCCGCGCGTGCCTCCGGGTTCCCGGCCTACGATTACACGGATCTCTGGTGGAACCCCGCCGAATCCGGCTGGGGCATCAGCATTCATGTCAAACGCCAAGCCATATTTGGGGCGTGGTTCGCCTACGATGCGACCGGCAAACCGACGTGGTACGCACTGCAAGGTGGTGGCTGGCGGTCACCCAGGAGTTATACCGGGGCAATCTACGCGACCAACGCGGCGCCCAACAGCGGCGTGGGACCACTATCCAACTTGACTTTTTCGTTGGTCGGCAACGGCACACTCGACTTTGATGGTTATGACAATGCAACGTTTAGCTACACGGTCAATGGCATTGAAGGATACAAGAACATAATACGGGAAGTTTTCTGAACGATTGCGTTGGTGGGAATGCATGCAACCCATGCATTTCGCCGGATTGTTGTATGGCTTCGCCAGTGCAATAGCGCTTTACAGCAGGCAGAATCCGGCGCGCCGGATTCTGGCGTTTGTGTAACGTCAAAGACATGGTTCGCTGATCGGCCCATCGGGTCGTGCCATCCACACAATCGCAATGTCAAGGTGAACGTACCACCCGGTTCCTGCCATCTTTTTTCGCGGCATACAAATGCAAGTCCGCCAGTTCGATCAGCGCGTCATGCGAATACGGTTCGGCGATCTCGGCGGTGCTGGCCACACCGATGCTGATGGTGACCGCAAGCGCGGGATGGATGCCGGCCCAGTGGTAGGCGGCGGCACTATAGTTGAGGCGCTGTGCAACTTCGGTGCCGATCACCAGATCGGTTTGTGGCAGCGCCAGCAGGAATTCTTCGCCGCCATAGCGCGCCGGGAAATCGGCATAGCGGCAATTTTGCCGCATCAGATCGGCCAACGTGTGCAGCGCGCGGTCCCCGATGGCGTGGCCGAATTGGTCGTTGACCAACTTGAAGTGATCGACATCGATCATCAACAGCGTCAGCGGCTGCGTGGAGGAGCTGCGCGCAAGGGCCGCCTGCAGCCACTGTTCGACCGCGCGCCGGTTGGGCAGATTGGTGAGCGTGTCCTCCTTCGCGAGACGTTCCCATTGATCCGAAAACCGTTTCAGCGATTGCGTGATCTCGCGCCGCTCGGCGCTGCTGCGCGCCTCCTGATCGGTCAGTGCCGCCTCCAGCGTGCGCACTTTCTTCAGCGCGCTCAGTGCGCCCCCGAGGTTGCCGAGCCCTTCATGGGCCTGCGAGATGCCGGCGTAGGTATCGCTTAGCTCGCGCTTTGAGCCATCCGTCAGGTACACGAGCGCATTGTGAAACGCGCGCAGCGCATCCTGAAAGCGTTTCAACCGGCAATACACCGTGCCCATTTCGTTAAAGGTAATGGCGATATCGGCGCGCATTTTGTAGGCCTGATATTGCCGCAGCACGTCTTCGAGCGTGGCGAGCGCGCCTTCGTAATCCTCGACATTGCGTTGCACGATCGCGTAGTGGCCGCGCGCCACCGCGCTGATGCGGCGCATGCCCGCCGCCTGCGCTTCGCTGGCCAGATTTGCCCACTGCGGCAGGTAAGGACGATAGGCCGCAACCCGCGCCGGGCCTTCCGGCACTTCGGCCTCGACGCGGCGATTGTAGGCACCGAGCAGTGAACTGCGCGCGCCGAACTGGTCGGCCATATTGCCGATCAGATAGAACGCGCGCACGCTGCGTTCGAGGTATTCAACCGCCTGCTTGTGGCGGCCGATGATCGATGAGGAAATGCCGATGCGCTGCCAGACGCGCGCCTCCAGCTCGCGCGATGCTGAACGCGTCGCGAGCTGCTCGGCATCGAAAAAATATTTGAGCGCGCCGGCGTGATCCTCGATCAATTGCAACGCCTGCCCGGCGTGCAGGATCGCCTCCGCCTCGCTCTCGGTGTCGGCGTGATTCTGCGCGTCGCGCCGCGCTTCGGCCGCGACCCGGCCCAGCTTCAACACATCGCCGTTGGCCGCATACAGTTGCGCCAGCGCATTCAGTATCAGCGCGCGGTCGCCGGCATCGACGGTTTCCAGCAGCCGCCTGGCGTCGCGCTCGGCGGCGACCCCGTCGCCCGCATTGATGGCGAGACGAATGCGCGCGACCTCCTCTTTGACCGATACCGGTGCCGGTCTCGGGGAGGTCTTGCCTGCGGCGGGTAAATCGTCAGGAGAGAATTTCTTCATGTGCAGGTGATAATTTACAGCATGATGGCCCCGCCGTGCTTGCGCCCCGGCTGCCATGCCGCCGCCGAGATCGCGTGATCGATTCGCACCAGCGTGGCGGTGAAGCGGATGCCGGTTTCCGCACGTAGCCGCTCGGCATCCGCACGCAGCATCGGCATTTCCAGCGCCATCGCATCGCCATTGACCGCAAACGCGATGGCGTTGCCGCCCTCGACCGGGGCCAGTGCCAGAACCCGCTCATCAAAGGCGGCGTGCAGATTGTCGATTTGCCGGCGGTAGCCATGCGCGCGACCGAACAGATTCAGCACCAGCAAGCCGCGCCGGGTGAGGCGCGCACGGCAATCGCGATAGAACGATTCCGTACCGAGCGCGCCGAAGCGCGCGTTGTGGTCATAGCCATCGACCATGATGCAATCGTACTTGTCCCTGTGAACGGATTCACCGTTGCCGCGCATCCATGCGACGCCATCGGCAATATGAATATCGATATTGGCCGCCGCTCTGGTCGGCGCACGCGGCAGTTTGAACGATTGCTCCGCCATCGCCACCACCGCCGGATTTATTTCGATGATTGTCTGCTTCGCCATCGGTCGATGCCGCTGCCAGAATTTGGTGAGTGAGGCGGCACCCAGGCCGACCTGCAATATACGTTTCGGCCAATCACTGTCCGGCCGCAGCAACAGGCACGCTGCCATCTCGCGCGTGTACTCCAGCTCCAGCGCCCAGGGCCGCGCAATGCGCATCGCGCCCTGCACCCACTCTGAACCGAAATGCAGAAAGCGCACGCCGGCTTGTTCGGAGGTTTCGAGCGTATGGGTGGGGTGGCGTATGGTCACGCCTGCCTACGCCACAAGCGGTACATCATCAGCCCACATTCACCGGCACCAGCGTCATCGTGTCATTGCCAAAAATATCGTCTAAACCGTGCTTTTTATAGTTTGAATGGCGGAGAATTTATGCGTTTTAACTATTAGAAAATGTTTATTTATCATTGGGTTGCGGCGCACCAGTGCTAGAGCTTGTCACTTTTATGCTATAAAACTTTCGCTCCATCCTACCGCATTCACGCAGCGCATATTCCCCCTCACCCTCACCCTCACCCCGCGTTCCGTTTCAGCCATTCCATCGCGCCCGGCACCGACAGCCAGACATCGCGCATCGCTTCCCGATACAGCCACGCTTCGTCATCGCCGCCGATTTGAATGCCGTAGGGCGACGACTTCGGTTCGGCTTTGCGTACCGGTAACAGGAATTTGACGATCTTGGGCTTATGCTTGTTTGCGGCTTTCAATGCGGCTGTGGCACCCGGGATGTCACCCAGCCGAAAAAGTGCCAACACTTTTCCGAAGCATAGCGCCGACATATTGTCATCGGGATAGGCATTGATAACGCCAAGCGCGTCCCGGTCTTCACCGCGTTTGAGAAGCAGGTTGACGACGAGATCCCGCAGGCCGTGATTGTCGTTCGGATTCAGGCGCAGCAATTGCTGCATTCGCGACATGGCTTCGGGCTCATCGTACTCATGCAGCTCGAACGCCTCGCTGGCCAGCAGGCGCAACGCCGGGCGATTTTCATGGCACAGCCACGGCAAAACGAGATCGTTCGCGTTGACCGCGTCGAGCAACTGGTGGGTGCGTTTGTGGATTTTCGCGCGCAGCGGTGTGCCGGCCCAGGCGGAATTGTCTTTCGGCATGTCGGCCAGCGCCACCATCACGTCGTCGAGAATATCCAGACTGTTCATCGCATCAGGATGTTGCTCGAGGAAACCAACCCAGAATTCCACTTGCGGCGGTGCCCATACATCGACGGTGAGGTCCGGCAGCGGGTGCGTGGAGATGGGTTTGCCCAACGGCCAGGCGCGATGCCATTGCTGCTCGCGCGTTTGCATTTGCGCGTCGGTGGTGAGCACGAATTCGTTGTTCGCAGCCGTATCTGGCCTGTCTTGAAGCGAGCTCCCTCGCAACTTTTCCCCCGCCGCCGCGATTTCGGGGAGGATTTTGCGCGCCTGCGCGATGGCCTCTTTTTTCGATAGGCCCATGCCTGTTAGTTGCCTGACCAGCGTGGCTTCCAGGTCTTCCGGTTCATCCTGCTGCACTGATACCAGCGCAACGGCGCGCAAATGCCGGTGCTCGACCGGCTTGGCCAATCCCGCTTTCACCGCCGCGATCATGCGTGTTTCCCACTCGCCCAACTTATCCGCCGTCAGATCCGCGGTCGCCTGCGCCGCATTCTGGCCTTGGCCAATCTGGCGCAACCAATGCAGCAGGGGGAATTCTTCATCGCTGTAACCTGCGCGCGTGAACTTGGCGGTCCAGAACTTTGCCCGCTCCTCGGCCTCGGCATGACGTTTCTGGCTCACCAGCATCAGGATTTCCAGATGCGCGAGCGCGGGATCGTCGGGTGCCGCGCGTTGCGCCTCGCCGAACAGCTTCCATGCGGCAGTGAAGTTACCCGCGTCGGAATGCACCGTCGCCAGCCGCTGCAGCGCATCCGCGCGCAGCTGACCCACGCCCTCCTTGATCACGCGCTCGAGTAACTCGATCTTTTTTTTCGGCTTGTCCAGCTCGTCGAAGGCATCGCACAGCGTCAGCATCAGGTCGCCTGCATGTTTGTCTTTGGGATTGAGTTTGCCCGCGAAGTGCGGCTCCAGAAGCGCACGCACGCGCCCAGGATCGGTCTCCAGCATACGATGCGCAACCAGGCTCAGCATGCCATTGGGTAACCGCCCGGAATTGAGAATGTCCGGCATGCGGCTCGCGGGTAACACCTCGCACAGCACTGCCCAACAGTGCTCTGCATCAAAAACGGGAAAGCTTGGCATGCTGCCGCAACATTGCTTGTGCTTGCAGCCCAAGCCAATCGCGCAGGGATCATTGCGACCCAGGCTCGGCAATTTCTCAATCTGAAATTGCCGCGACGGATTTGGCATTGAACGCCAAAGCGAGCGGCTCATGCCGCAGGCCATCATCGCGGCACCGTCGTGGTTGTCTTTATCGTCGAGCAAATTGGCCGAGGCGAAGGCTTCGCACTGCTCGTGGAGGTCTTGCAAGGTCTGCCCTTTATCCATGGATATGGCGGCGAGTTCGAGCAGGTCTGAAATTTGGTCGGTCATACGATTTGTCCGTTTGAAATGTGTGAAGGTTTGGGTCACGCGCGATTTCGCGATGCGAAGTTTAATCGATCAACCCATCCTCCCCATAAAACGGATACGGCCCATCGAAGTTGCCGATGAACGCGGTGTGCGATACCAGGCCGGAATCAGGATGCCATTTATGCAATTGATAGCCCGGCGGTTCCATCACAAATTGCGACGGCGCATCGGCGCTGAGATCGAGTGCGACCTGATGCGCGGGGCTGGGAGACGTGGATGCCAGCGTGCCGGCCCAGCGCACTTGAATCGGCCGGTGCAGGTGGCCGCAGAGAATGCGTTCGATTTGCGGATGGCGCTCGACGATGGCTTTGAGAGCTTCCGCATTGTCTAGCCCGATGTCATCCATGTGGCCAATGAAGGTTTTGAATGGCGGGTGATGCATGATGATGAGGGTCGGACGGTGCGGCGCTTGTTCCAGTTTTTGCGCGAGCCAGTTGAGGCGGGCCTCACATAATTCGCCGCCGCTTTTTTCTGCGATCACGGTGTCGAGCGCGAGGATGCGCATCGGCAGATGTTCGATGGCGTATTGGATGAAGGGCGGGAACTCGGTGAGATAGGGGTGATCGGGAAATGCATTGATCATGTTGTCACGATGATCGTGATTGCCGGGAATCAGGTACAGCGGCATCGCCAATGGCGATAACAATTCGCGAAGGTGTGCGTATTCATCGGGGTGGCCGAAATCGGTGAGATCGCCCGTGGCGACGACGATATCCGGCTGTTGTTTCAACGTGAGGATGTGTTCAACGCAGCGTTTCAACATGCCGCTGGTGTCCACCACGCCGTAGGAAAGTTTGCCGCGGGTCTTGATGTGGAGATCGCTGATTTGGCCGATGAGCATGGTGTGCGCAGAGTTGTGTGAATGAAGATTGTGCGACTGCGGTAGGGTGGGCAAAGCGTCGCGTGCCCACGCGAACGTTGATGGTGGGCACGCTACGCTTTGCCCACCCTACAGCAGCCGTACCACAATCTTCATTCACATAACCCTGCCGACACCATGCTCATCTGCCAAATCAGCGATCTCCACATCAAGTCCCGGGGGAAACTTTCTTACGGTGTAGTTGACACCAGCGGTATGTTGAAACGCTGCGTTGAACATATCCTCGCGTTGAAACAACAGCCGGACATCGTCATTGCAACGGGCGACCTCACCGACTTCGGTCGCCCCGATGAA
>JANLQC010000538.1:0-4054 GCA_031367575.1 Betaproteobacteria bacterium
CGCGATCAGCGCGCCGATCACCGCCACCAAATTGCAGATATTGAACGCGCCGAGAATTTCCGATTCAACCTGCGCGCTGCCAAATTTTCCGGTCACTTCAAAACTGAGACCGCTGGGCGACACCGCCACACTCTTGGCGGCCAACTCGGCAACATTGCCGGTCTGGCGCATGCTGTAGCGAATCAATCCGATGCGGGATTGGTCAGATATTTTTTGCGCGAGTGTTGCACCAAAGACATCATCGATATTGATCACCGCGTGTTTCACGCCGCGCATCTCGAACAGCCGCGCCTTGGCGGCACCATAGGCTTGCATCGTGCCGTGGTAATCGAGATGATCACGGGTGAGATTGGTGAACACCGCAACGTCGTACTTGATATCGGCAACACGGCCCTGATCGAGCCCGTGGCTGGAGACTTCCATCGCGCACGCGGTGGCGCCGGCGCGCAGGTAATCACGCAGCATGCGCTGCAACGCGACCGCATCCGGCGTGGTGTTTTCGGATGGTTGCAGTGCTTCGCAACCATTAACTGCATCGCCATTGCCAACAACGCCGTTACCGATGGTGCCAATGACCGCGCATTTCCCTCCCGCCATCGCGGTGGCTGCCGCGATCCATTGCGAAACCGACGTCTTGCCGTTGGTGCCGGTCACGCCGGTCATCCACAATGCCTCGGCCGGATGGCCATAGATATGTCCGGCGATTTGACTCGCGTGAACTTTCAAGTCCGGCACTCCAAGATGCGGCACCTTCCAATCGGCGTTCCAGACAAATGCATTCGGCTCATACAGCACCGCCGAGGTGCCACGGGCAATTGCATCGGCAATGAATTCGCGGCCATCGCGCGCCGCGCCCGGATAGGCGAGAAAAGCGAATCCACGACGCGCTTCGCGGCTGGTCGAGGTCACGTCGTCGACCGGCGCGGGCAGGCTTGCCAGCGCGTTGGCCAGTTGCACTTCGGAAAAATCAGGTGCCAGTACCACCTCGCGCGAGATGATGCCGTTGGTTGCACTGGCGCTGTGGTGATTTCGCGTCGGCGCGTTCATCAACCGCGCTCCTTCGCGTTCATCATCGGCGCGGCACTCGCTTCACGCAATTGTGGCGCATCCGGTGGCACGCCCGACATCCGCAATGCCTGCGACATCACGTTGGAAAAAACCGGTGCCGAGACTTCGCCGCCGAAGTGCTTGCCTGCGCCGGGTTCGTCGATCATCACGGCAATGATGTAGCGCGGATTCAACGCCGGGCCGTAGCCGACGAACGACGAAACATAAAGATGCTCGGCGTATTGCCCGTTCAGCAGTTTGTGCGCGGTGCCGGTTTTACCGGCCACGCGATAACCCGGCACCTGACCTTTGGTCGCGGTGCCGCCAACCTCGGTTACGGTTTCCAGCATCCGCGACATGGTCTTCGCCGTCTTCGCCGAAATGATCTGCTTGCCAATGACGTCACCTTCGCGCTTGATGAAGGTCGCCGGCAACAACACGCCGTCATTGGTAAAAATGGTGTAGGCGCGCGCCAACTGCAATGCGCTCACCGATACGCCGTAGCCAAAACCCATCGTCGCCTGTTCGACCGGTTTCCATGTTTTTGCGGCGCGCAATTTTCCGCTGGCCTCGCCGGGAAATCCGGTGCGCGGCGCGCTGCCGAAGCCGAGATCGTTGTAAAGATTCCACAATTGTTCAGAGGGCAGTTGCAGCGCGATTTTGGCGGTGCCGATGTTGCTCGATTTCTGGATGATTTCCGCGACCGACAATCGATCCGACCGATGCGGCAAATCGGTGATGGTCTTCGGGCCGATGGTAAGGCCGGGCCCGGTGGTAATCACCGTTTCGGGCGTCACGATGCCGGCATCAAGTGCGGCCGATACCGCAAAGGGTTTGAATGTCGAGCCCGGCTCGAACGTATCCGTGACGCTGCGATTGCGCGCCTGCTGCGGATTCCAGTTGGCGCGATTGTTCGGATTGAAATCCGGTTGGTTCACGAGCGCCAGCACTTCGCCGGTTTTGGCATCCAGCACCACCAGCGCACCACCCTTGGCTTTGTTGGCATCAACCGCCGCTTTCAATTCGCGGTGGGCGAGATACTGAAGGCGTTCATCAATCGACAGGCGCAACGATTTTCCTTCGCGCGGCACCTTGAGATTTTCGATGTCTTCAACAATGCGCCCCTTGCGATCCTTGATCACGCGCCGCTGGCCGGGTGAGCCGCCAAGGTGCGATTGCTGCGCCAATTCAATGCCTTCCTGACCCTGATCTTCTTTTCCGGTAAAGCCGATCACGTGCGCGGTGACGTCGCCCGACGGATAAAAGCGCCGGTATTCGCGCTGCTGAAAAACGCCGGGGATTTTTAGCGCGATGACTTTTGTCGCCTCGGCAGGCGACAACTGGCGCTTCAGCCAGACGAAGTTCTTGTCCTTTTCCGCGAGGCGTGCGGCGAGCGATTTTCGTTCCATTTTCAGTGCACCGGCAAGTTGCGCGAGTTGCGCGGCATCGAGCTCCATTTCAGCCGGGCTTGCCCAGATCGATTCGACCGGTGTCGACACCGCCAACGGCTTGCCGTTGCGATCCATCACCGCGCCACGCGATGCCGGCATATCCACCACGCGCATGAACCGCGCCTCACCTTTGGCTTGCAGGAAATCGTTGTTCATTCCTTGCAGAAAAAACGCGCGCGCCAGCAGCAATGCGAATGCGCCAAGGCATAGCAGCAGCACACTGCGCGAGCGCCAGCCTTCCAGCTTCAGGCGCAGATTGGGTTCGAGGCGGCGTGTGGAATGGTTCATCATTTATTTGCGCGCTCGCTGATCGCAGCCCTTTGCGGAACTGCGGATCCCTCGAGCACCACCATCACCGTTTTTTTCGCATCCGGCAGGCGCATGCCCAATTCGCGCGACGCTTTCTGTTCAATGCGTTTGCCATTGCCGAGCGTCTGCGCCTCAATCTGCAATTCACGCCACTCGTTGTCGAGCTTGCGCTCCTGTTCCTGCGCCGATTGCAGCGCCATGAACAGGTTGCGCGCCTGATGCTGCGAGGTCACCACCGACAGCGCGCAGCCGATCAACACCAGCAGCAGGATGATGTTCATGCGCGTCATAATTTTTGCGCCGTTCGCATGATGGCCGAACGCGCCCGCGGGTTGTCATTGACTTCGGCGTCCGACGCCCTGATAGGTTTGCCGACGATTGTCAGCGTCGCGTCGTTGACCTCGTTGGCACGAATCGGCAATTTTGAGGGTAGGTGATCCGCCTTCGCCGCGTTTTGCATGAAACGCTTGACGATCCGGTCTTCCAGCGAATGAAACGCAATCACCACCAATCTGCCTCCAGTCCGCAAGCCTTGCAAGGCCTGCGGTAACACTTTTTCTATCTCTTCAAGCTCTTGATTGATGAAAATCCGAACAGCCTGAAACGTGCGGGTTGCGGGGTGCTGGCCCGGCTCGCGCGTCCGGACGGTTTTACCCACGAGCTCGGCAAGCTCGCGCGTCGTCCGAACACCTCCGATGACCCTTGCCGCAACAACCGCTCTTGCAATCTGCCTAGCAAACCGTTCTTCACCATAGCGCCAGATGACCTCCCCTATTTCTTGTTCTGTTGCGCGATTGATCCACGCTTCGACCGTCTCGCCCTGCGTGGTGTCCATGCGCATGTCGAGTGGTGCATCGAAACGAAAACTGAAACCGCGCGCCTCTTCATCCAACTGCGGCGATGAGACCCCTAAATCCGCCAGCATTCCATCGACTGCATTGGTTCTACTGCCGGTCACTGCTTCCAGCACCACCGCCAATTCACTCATCGCGGCGTGATGCATCGAAAAACGATTATCTTTTTCCGCCAGTAACCGACCCGCTTCCACGGCGCGCGGGTCGCGGTCAATGGCAATCAATCTTCCGTTTGCCCCCAATTTTTCGAGAATCGCGCGCGAGTGACCGCCGCGCCCATACGTGCCATCAACGTATATGCCGTCCGGCTTGATGGCGAGCGCATCGACCGCTTCATGCAGCAGCACGGTGACGTGCGTTGGTGAAGAATGGGTTGGCGACGTTGTGGGCTCA
>JANLQC010000562.1:0-2429 GCA_031367575.1 Betaproteobacteria bacterium
GACGATGGGGGCAAGGTTGTGTTTGTGCAACCGGTGACCAAGGATCCGGTCGAACTCATTTTGAATCGCACCTGGCGTGCGGCATTGGCCGTGACCGGTGCCGATGGATTGCCACCGATTGAATCGGGCGGCAACGTGCAACGACCGTACACGTCGCTGAAATTGTCGCTGCGACTGCCGCCGCTGGTGGATGCAGCGCAGGCGGCGGCGGCAATGAAAGAGACGCTGGAAGGCGATGCGCCTTATTCGGCGCATGTGACATATCACGTTGATCAAGCCGCCAGCGGCTGGAACGCACCGGCTGCGGTGCCGTGGCTCACGACGTTGCTGGAGAGCGCCTCGCAGACGTACTTTGGATTATCGGCGGCATATCTTGGCGAGGGCGGCACCATTCCTTTCATGGGCATGCTCGGGGTGAAGTTCCCGAAGGCACAGATGCTGGTAACGGGTGTATTGGGGCCAAAGTCAAATGCGCACGGGCCGAATGAGTTTTTGCACGTGCCGTATGCGAAGAAATTGACGGCGGCGGTGGCGTTGGTGCTGGCGGGGGTGCGGTAGCGTTTTATCGCGAACCGCATTGGCTGCGAAGTGCGAAGTTTCGACGCCGTGCTGCCCCGTTCTTTTTTCGGGCCAGATGCTTGGTAGTTTGCCGCACGGTGAATGGCAATTTGATTTTCAATCGTGCCGTTCCTGTAACGGCCGGACTCACCCAAACAGTTCGCGCTTGAAGGTTGACCTGTGAACCCGATTATTCCCAACGCGCCAGCCACCCTCAGCACGGATCGCCTCACCATCCGCCGCATGACGCCTGCCGATGCGTCACGATACTTTGAAATTTTTTCCAATGCCGAGGTAACGCGCTATTGGAGCGCGCCGCCGATGACGGAGATTACCGAGGCGGAGAAAAAAGTTGCCGACATCATCGCGCACTATGAAAAAGGCGACCTGTTTCAGCTCGCCATCGAACGCAATTCCGATCAGCAAATGATCGGCACCTGCACGCTGTGGAACATCCACTTGCAAAACCGCCGCGCGGAAGTCGGCTATGCGCTGGGTCGCGCATACTGGGGAAACGGCTACATGTTTGAGGCGATGCAGGCACTGGTCGAACATGCGTTTCGCGTCATGCAATTGCATCGGCTGGAAGCCGATATTGACCCGCGCAACGAGGGTTCGGCGAAATCGCTGGTGCGTCTCGGTTTCAGACATGAAGGATTGTTGCGCGAGCGCTGGATCGTCGGCGACGAAATATCCGATAGCGCAGTGTACGGTTTGCTCGCTAGCCAGTGGCGCGGCGTGTCGACGTGACGTTTGACGCAATCGGCGGCAAGATCACCAGAGAATTGCCTAAAGTTAGGCAAAATACCGGCATTGCCGAACCGGAGTCATCATGTCGCTAACCAAAGATTTCACTGACCTTTCCGGTGAATGGAAGGGCACCAAGCGCCTCTACCTTGCGGGCGAATCCGGGCCGGAAAAAAGTTCGGGCTCGCGCTTGACGATTGCCAAAGCGGCGCGCGGATCTTTTCTGCTGCTCGATTACACATGGAAATTTGACGGCGATCCGCAGGAAGGTGTGCTGCTGCTGGGTTACGACGCGGCGCAAAATGCGGCGACGGCGGCATGGGGGGACTCCTGGCACCTGAGCCAGAAAATCATGCATTGCGTGGGCACCATCGACGACCATGTGTTCAATGTGCGCGGCGGCTACGCGGCACCGCCTGGCGCAGATTGGGGATGGCGCATTGCGTTGACGATTCTCGCCGAACATTCCATCAACATCGTCATGCACAATATTTCGCCGGAAGGAAAAGAGGATTTAGCGGTGCGCGCGGAATTTGCGCGGGTGGGGTAAATTCAAGGTACTGCTCAGTGAAGAACATAGTCCATCGCAACAGCAGAATTGGGGACACAGTATTGGGCACAGTATTGGGGACAGACCACCATGTCACTCGGTTAAGCGCGTGGTGCCAGTTCCGTAGGATGGGTGGAGCGCAGCGATACCCATCTTGGCCCCATGCAAGAACGATGGGTATCGCTGCGCCCTACCCATCCACCCATCCGTTTTCCGGGGCGTCAGGGGCTCAACCGAGTGACATGAGGGCCAGACACGAATTTTCCGAAAAGTCTGTGCCCAGCTTGCCGATTCAGCCTCTTTTGCCCCGAACTCCGCGCCAGCACTAGAGTTTGTCTTACAGAACATAGTTCCATAAAAGATAAATATTAGATAGTTCCCAATCTGGGAACTCTTGTGCTATGCTTCTCGCTTGAGCCAATTCAACAACACGAATGCTAATCGTCGGGCGCCCAAAGCTACATGACATTGTGGGCGCGCACGCTGACGCTCGTTCGTGGATCGAAAACTGGATTGCCGATACTGAGCAGGCGAAATGGCGCACGCCGCAGGACATCAAGAACACCTAGTCATC
>JANLQC010000580.1:0-1538 GCA_031367575.1 Betaproteobacteria bacterium
GCGATGTGGTGATTGCGATTTTTCTCGGCTTCTTTTTGGCGCTGACCAATTTTCTTTATTCGCAAACAATTCTGATGGGCTTGTACATGCTTGCCTGCGTGTGGATTTTTGTCGCGACGCTGGTCGGCTTCAATCGCATCAACACCGAGGCGACGGTACGAGAACGAGTGGTACCCGCGTTTTGGCTGTTGGTGCAGGCAATTCCGCTGATGCTGGTGCTATTTTTCCTGTTCCCGCGCATCTCCGGCCCTCTATGGCGGATGCCGGGTTCGGACTCCGCCAGCAGCGGTCTTTCGGACGAAATGACGCCGGGTGATATCAGCAAACTGTCACTGTCGGATGCCGTCGCCTTTCGCGTTGAATTCGCTGCCGCCGTACCCGATACCCAAGACCTTTATTGGCGCGGCCCGGTGCTGGGCCAGCAGGCGGGCCGCTCCTGGAAGATGTATCCGGTGCGCCCTGCCGCGCGCCTGAACTATGAGGCGCAATCGTCCCCGATTGGCTATCGCGTCACGCTGCAGCCGCACAACAAACCGTGGTTGTTTGCTCTCGACCTGCCGACCGCCACACCGCCGGGCGCGTATCTGCTGGCTGACTTTCAGTTGCGTTCAACCACGCTCGTCACCAATCTGCGCGCCTATGAGATGTCGTCGATCCTACGTTACCGTGTCGGCACCGACTTGCAGACAGACGATTTGCGGCCCTATCTTCGGTTTGATGAAAACCTCAATCCGCGCACCATCGCCTACGCCAGAAAATTGCACGAAGACAATCCCGATCCGAAAGTGCTGATCGAAAAACTGATGGCGCGCTACAACCGCGAATTTGAATACACGCTCGAGCCGCCGCGCCTCGGTGTGCATCCGATCGACGAATTCCTGTTCGATACCAAAAAGGGATTTTGCGAACACTATGCCGGCAGTTTCGTGATGATTCTGCGCGTCGCGGGAATTCCGGCGCGCGTCGTCACCGGCTATCAGGGCGGTGAAGTGAACCCGATCACGCGACAATTGGTGGTGCGGCAATCCGAAGCGCACGCCTGGTCGGAAGTGTGGCTTGCCGATCTCGGGTGGTTGCGCGCCGATCCGACCTTTGCGGTATCACCGCTCAGGATCAACCGCGGCATGAATGAAGCACTCGGCCCGCAAGGCGTATTGAATGGCTTGATTCAGGCCGACCGTTTCGGATTCCTGAAACAGGTCAGTTTTTCCTGGGACGCGTTGAACAGCCAATGGAACCAATGGGTGGTCGGCTTCAACGAAGAGCGCCAGCGATATGCGTTTGAAAAATTTTTGGGGCTGCGTGATATGGATTGGCGGCAATTGGCGATCTGGCTGATCGGCGCAATTTTTTCGACCGGCGGCATCGTTGGATTGTTGCTCCTGCGCAAGGTCTACCTCACGCGCAAGGAACCGGTGGTTGCCGCGTTTGACAAATTTTGTGCGAAGCTCGCCAAAGCCGGTGTCGTGCGCGCACCGCACGAGGGTCCGATGGATTTGCTTGCACGCATCGAACGCGAGCGCCCGGCGGTGTTGGCA
>JANLQC010000583.1:0-2061 GCA_031367575.1 Betaproteobacteria bacterium
CGGCATCACGGAATGGCGACGGAAGTAAGCCGCAGACGCAAAGGTCAAGCACTGGTGCGCATTTCCGGGCCTTTTATGCCGGAACGCCGCGCCAGTGCTTGACCTTCATATTTTCAATTGTGCCAGCGCACCAACGCCGACTTGCAATTGAATCGAATCGCCCCAACCCTCTGCGATAATGTTTCCCTTCCCCGCGCCACTCACGCGCTCCACTTGCCATACACGCCCGAAAGCATCATGTCCGCTACCCCCTTCAGCATTGCCCAATCCACCTTGCTGGCACCCTATGGTCTCAATGAATCCGCCATTGAATCGGTGTTCGATGAAATCCTGACCCACGACGCCGATTACGCCGATTTGTATTTTCAATATTCGCGTTCCGAAGGCTGGAGCCTTGAAGAAGGGCGGGTGAAGTCCGGCAGTTTTAATATCGATCAGGGCGTCGGCGTGCGGGTGGTTTCCGGCGAGAAAACGGCGTTTGCCTATTCGGACGACATCAGCCGCGAGGCGCTTTCGTCGGCGGCGGCCGCGACCCGCAGCATTGCGCGCGTTAATGGCAATGCGAGCGCCGGAAAATCCTCAACCGCGCTGAACAAACCGGGGCGCGCACTGTATACACCGACCGATCCGGTATCGAGTTTTTCGGATGCCGAAAAAGTGCGCATTCTTGAACGCCTTGAAAAATTCGCGCGTGACATCGATCCACGTGTCAAAGAGGTGATGGCGCGCCTCTCCGGCGAATATGATGTGGTGATGGTCGCGCGCATTGACGGCGTGATGGCAGCCGACGTGCGGCCCCTCGTGCATATTGGATTAACCGTGATTGCCGAACAAAATGGCCGCCGCGAACAAGGCAGTTCCGGTGGCGGCGGGCGCTTTGATTACACCTATTTATCCGATGACGTGTTGCGCGAAACCGCGCGCCTCGCGGTTCGCGAAGCACTGATCAATCTGGATGCAAAACCGGCACCCGCCGGGCAAATGTCGGTGGTGCTCGGCGCGGGTTGGCCGGGAATTCTGTTGCATGAAGCGGTCGGGCACAGTCTGGAAGGCGACTTCAATCGCAAGGGCAGTTCCGTGTTTTCGGGGCGTGTCGGCGAGCGCATCGCGGCCCCCGGCGTCACCGTGATCGACGACGGCACCATTGCCGACCGGCGCGGCTCGCTGAACGTCGACGATGAAGGCAATCTCACCCAGCGCAACGTACTGATCGAAGACGGCATCCTGCGCGGCTACATGCAGGATTCGCTCAACGCGCGCCTGATGGGTGTGAATGTCACCGGCAATGCGCGGCGCGAATCGTATGCGCATATCCCGATGCCGCGCATGACCAATACCCTGATGATGGGCGGCGATAAATCGCCCGGGGAAATCATTGCCAGCGTCAAACATGGCTTGTACGCCGCCAATTTCGGTGGTGGACAGGTCGATACCACCAGTGGCAAATTTGTTTTTTCCGCGTCGGAAGCCTACATGATCGAAGATGGAAAAATTACCTATCCCGTGGTCGGCGCGACCTTGATCGGCAATGGCATCGAGGCGATGAAACAGGTCACCATGATCGGCAACGATATGCAGCTGGATTCGGGCGTCGGCGTCTGTGGCAAGGAAGGGCAGAGTGTGCCGGTGGGGGTTGGGCAGCCAACGTTGCGCATCGAAGGATTGACGGTCGGCGGAACAGGGTAATTGAGGGTAATTGGATGCCATGCAGGATCATGTCGGATGAAATGCGCAACCGGCTGACCGGATTTTTCGTGGCAGGAATGTAAACTTTATCCGGAAAACCCGACCTAAACAGTTTCAACCTCAGGATTCAATATGAAACGCCGCACATTTTTGCAGGGATTGTTCGCCGTCACCGGCGCGTCCACCGTACCCGGTTTGCTGCATGCCCAAGGCGTGCGCGGCCTATCTCCTGAACAAGTCAAAATTGCCCTACAACAAGCGAGCCAACCGATGAGCAAGATTGAAAAACTCGAATTGCCGAATGCCGAGTGGAAAAAACGCCTGTCACCGGCGGCTTACAATGTGCTGTGCGACGACGGCACCGAGCGCGCATTC
>JANLQC010000612.1:0-2816 GCA_031367575.1 Betaproteobacteria bacterium
CAAATGAGCGAAATGACCTGTGCGAGTTTCTTTAGTTTCACGGCAACTACTCCCCTGTATGGACGTTGATCGATTGTTGTACTTTTCTGTATACCCATGCGATAGCAAGTCGTACGCATTTGCCCACGATATTACTTGCTGCAAGGTACCGACGGCGGCACCTTCCGATACCCTTAACCATACTTGCAACAGCGTTGATGTGGGCAAACAGCGTTAATACCAATAAACTACCAATATCTCGTACTCTGCTACCGCTTTGGGATAAATGCAATAAGCCAGCCCTGATTTTGGTACGTTTACAACAGTTTCAGTCGGTTTTGACGTTTCCAAAGCGCGTCCGTGAATTTTCATATTGAAACACCTGTATTTCAACCATAACTATTCTCTGAAAACATGACTATTCGTCTACTGATTCCGATTTTCGTCGCGGCACTATTGAATGCCTGCGCGTCACCGGCCGGGATGCGCTATCAAAATACGGATGCCGTCGGTTTGCCGCCGCAGGTGCTTGCCATGTTGAACAGTGCCGGCATTCCACTGGATTCGATGGCGGCAGTTGCGATACGTCTTTCTGACGGCGTAACCGTGCTTTCGCATCGGCCCGATGCCAGCATGCAACCGGCTTCGACCATGAAGCTCGTCACCACCATGGTGGGATTGGAGAGACTTGGTCCGACGTATCGGTGGCGTACTGAACTACTCAGTGCCGCACCGGTTGAAAATGGCGTTTTGCGCGGCGACCTGACGTTGCGCGGCGGCGGAGACGGCGATCTCACTTGGGAGGCATTCAGGCGGATGCTGCAAACGCTGCGGCATAAAGGCATTCGGGAAATTCACGGCGATCTGGTATTGGATCGAACCCTGTTCCAACCGACGCGCACCGATGTCGGCGTACCCCCGTTCGATAATGAGCCCGACGCGGAATACAACGTCATTCCGGATGCGTTGCTGGTTAACACCAATTTACTGAAGATTGATCTTGAGTCCGATCATCAGTCGGTGCGCGCGCGCATGACACCGGCGCTCGATGGCGTCACCATCGATATGCAAATGAAGTTGATTGATCGCACATGCGACAAATGGGATGACGGATGGCAAACGCCGGTCGTTGAAAAGACATCCACCGGATCAATCCACATTCAGTTTCGCGGCGAGTTTCCGCGCAACTGTACTGCCTCATCGCTTATCAATGTTCTGGAGCGCGATCAATTTATTGACCGCCTGTTCCGCACGCTGTGGGCGGCAGAAGGCGGCACTTTTCGCGGGATGGTACGCGAAGGGCCGGCCACGTCTACCGATGCAAAGCTGCTGGCGCAACACCGTTCGCGCACATTGGCGGACATGTTGCGCGTGATTAACAAGCCATCGGACAATGCACTGACGCGATTGTTGTTCCTCACCCTCGGCACGCGGGAATCCGCTGGTGACTCGACAACATTGGCACGAGCGGAACAACAAGTGGCCGCCTGGTTCAGGCAGATTGGCGTGGCGACCGACGGATATGTCGCCGAAAACGGTTCGGGATTGTCGCGCAAGGAACGTCTGCGCCCTTCTCAATTGGCGGCACTACTGGTGGCCGAATATCACAGCAATTGGGCACCCGAATTTCTCAGCAGCCTGCCGGTGGTGGGGCTGGACGGCACCATGCGCAGGCGCTTGCGTGATAGTCCGGTTGCGAGTCGCGCACGAATGAAAACCGGCACGTTGAACAATGTCGTTGCGTTGGCCGGTTACGTACCCGACAGCATGGGACAAATGCATGTGGTCGTGGCAATCATCAATCACAAGCCGGGTTCCGCGAATCTCGCTGGGGTCGGACAACCGATTCTCGATGCGCTGGTCGATTGGATGGGACGGGGTGGCTCGAAATAACAGAAATTCACCTTACAAAATCCGTGCGAATTCCGCTCTCACCTTTATCCGGTCACCGCAATCAAAATGCCACCACTCGGTATTGATGCCGCTGAATCCGCCGTGATTCATGGCCGCGCGAAGCAACAGCCGGTTATCAATTTGCTGCCGCGTCAACGCTCCGCTGGCAAGAAATTCCTGTTCTTTCGCCGGATGCGATAGTTCGCTGAGATCATCGAACGGTGACCCCATATCTAGTTCGCCACCGCGTCTATCGATCAGCGTGATATCGAGCGCCATGCCAAACGAATGGATCGAGCCGCGCACCGGGTTGGCGAGATACATCTGCAAATTTGTGCCGCGCAATGCTTCCCAGAGCTGTTCCTGAACGCGTTGCGGGCGCAGCGCATCAAGCACCAGTAAGCGCACATCGTTGCGTTGCGATGCCAGCCATGCAAAAGATTTTTCCAACCCTTCTGCCGCCTCACGATGCAGCCATGCGCAATCCAGCGGCGAATATAAATCCCGGCCGACGAAATTGTTCGGGCTCGCGTAGCGCAGATCAAATTCAATATTGGCAATGCTGCCAAGGTGCCGGAAATCGGCGTGACCGGAAATGGATTCGCAGGAAATCGGCGCGATCATGTTGCGCTGCTTGATGAGGATGAAAAAAGCCCCGCATCGCTGCGAGGCTTTTTGAATTGGCGGAGGTGAATGCCGGGTTTCGTTTGCATGCCTGCGCATGCAAACGCGGCATAAACGCCATTTCGGTGCAACGAAGTCGACAAAAGGGCGGACAGGACTCGAATACCTTCAAACGGAAAAAGCCCCGCATCGCTGCGAGGCTTTTTGAATTGGCGGAGTGGACGACCGCCATTCTCTAGCACTGGCGCGGCTTTCCAGCCATTTATAGTTTTATCCACTATCCTACCCATACATAGGCAATGAAAATTTCACTGTGAGCC
>JANLQC010000643.1:0-3496 GCA_031367575.1 Betaproteobacteria bacterium
TCATTGACGATGCGCTCCAGTTCGGCAATGCAATTTTTCGGCGACACGCCCGGCGATTGCGGCAACTGGCCGACGCCGACAAAATTATTCGGCAGTAGTGTGCAGAGGCGATGAATCAAATCATTGCTGATGGTTGTCCAATGGCGGCTGACTTCTTCGCTGCCGATGTGGTGTGCCATGCCCGCTGCGCGCGGCGAAAAAATGGTCAGATCGCTGCCGCGCTCTTTTTGCAATTTCAATTGCGGCGCGACGCTTGCGATCAATTCCTCATCGCTGATGCCAAGGTCTAACGATGCCGGTTTCCGCGCCGGATCGGCCAAGCCCGCCAATTGCTTGTCGCGAAACACGTGCAGCGCCTTCGGCTCGGTGGTGTAGTGGCAGTGGGTGTCGATGATCATGAAATGAGCGCCGGTTGAACGGTTGATGAATGCGATGGGAGCAACGCGGCCGCGCACGATTCAAAGCCCGCCCGCAACGCCGCCTCATTCAAATTGCGGCCAATGAAAACGAGGCGGCTAAAGCGCGCCCCGTCCGGCTTCCATGCTTTTTGCCAATCGCCTTCGAGCAACATATGCACCGTCTGAAACACCAGCCGTCGCGGTTGATCTTTCACATCGATGATACCCTTCGCGCGCAGAATGTCCTTGCCCTGTGTGGCCACCAAATGGTTCAACCAATCGCTGATGCGCTGCTCATCCATCGGCGTTTGCGAAGTCAGGGAAATGCTTTGAATGTCGCCGTCGTGTGTGTGGTCATGAGCGTGGTCACAATCGTGCGCGCAATGCTCGTCGTGAACATGACCTGCAGTGATGAAATCCGGTTCGAGCAATGCAATTCGTTCCAGATCAAAGCCGCCCCGCCCCAGAACCTTATCCAGCGCGACGTTTGCACGTTGGGCATGGTGAATCGGCGCGAGCGGATTGATCTTGCGCAGCCTCGCTTCGATCATCTGCAGTTCCGCCGCTGAAACCAACTCCGTCTTGTTCAGCACAATCTGGTCCGCGAAGGCGATTTGCTCGACCGCTTCGCGGCTATCCGCCAGGCGCAGCAACAGGTATTTGGCATCGACCACCGTGGTCACTGAATCGAGCAGCGTGCGTTCGCGCAACGCATGATCGACAAAAAATGTCTGCGCCACCGGGCCGGGGTCGGCCAGACCGGTGGTCTCGACGATGATGGCGTCGAATTTTTTCTCGCCAGCCGCATTGCGTGCTAGCAAATCATGCAGCGTGCGTATCTGGTCTCCGCGCTCGGTGCAGCAAATGCAGACGTTGTTCATTTCGAACAACTCTTCGTCGGTATTCAGGATCAAATCATTGTCGATGCCGATTTCGCCGAATTCATTGACGATAACCGCATATCGATGGCCGTGATCCTCTGTAAGAATGCGATTCAGGAGCGTGGTTTTACCGGCACCAAGGTAACCGGTGAGAATGGTGACGGGAATTCGATTGCCCATGAAGTCGCTATCCCCGATCCCGATGCTCACTTACAGCCAGGGCATCAATGAGGCGTGGATCACATCTGGCACGCCGGCGTTTCCGACCGATCTGATGGCGAGATCGACATCCTTTAACGCGAACTTGTGGGTGGTGACTTTTTCCAGCGGAAATCGCTTCGAGGCGAGCTGCTTCAGCGCGTACTCGCAAGCGCGATAGCTGTGGCCGCGCGCGCTTTTCAGCGTGATGAATTTGACCGTCATTTTGCCGATCGGAAAATTCGGGAAGTCGCCCATTTCGCCTTGCACGACCATGGTTCCGCCCTTGCGCTTCATCGCCTCAATGCCGAGCATCACCGGAAACGTTCCCGCACCCGCCGTGCAATCCAGCACCACATCCACGCCTTTGCCGCCGGTGATTTCCATGATGCGTGCGAGCGGATCTTCCTGTTGCACGTCGATCACATAATCGGCACCGAGCAGTTTCGCGACTTCCATCCGCGCCGCATCTTTCGATGTTCCCGTGACGATGATGAGCGCGGCACCGGCCTGTTTGCAAATCACCGTCTGCGAGAGACCTTGCTGTCCCGGCCCCTGAATCAACACGACAGAGTCATAGCCGACGCCGCCGTCGAACAGCGACCATTCGATGCCATTTGCCATCGGCGTCACCAGCCCCGCCAATTCCGGCGTGACCCCGTCGGGCACCTTATGCACCACCGCATTCCACGGCAGGTAAACGTACTCGGCAAATCCGCCCCACAAGTGCGGCGGATTATTGGACGTGGTGTAGCCATAGCGACGGCCATCCGGGTTGGAACGCCAATCGGTGTTTTCACAATGGCGGTATTCGCCGCGATGGCACCATTCGCATTTGAAACACGCAACGTAGTGTTCGACGAAAACCAGGTCGCCTTCCTTGAAGCCTTTGCGGCGTGTGAATTCGCGGCCGGCCTTGGCGATGTAGCCGATGTTTTCATGCCCCATGATCACCGGGCCGTCGCGCAGCGGCTCTTTGTACATCTTCACATCGGTCCCGCAAATCCCGGCAACTTCCATTTTCATCAGCGCGCTATCATCTGCGATCTCGGGCATCGGAAATTCTTGTATTTCGATTTTGCTGGCACCGGTTTTTACCGCTGCGTTGACTTTTTCCACGGGTGCAATCCTCAATTGTTATTGGCGCCGCGATTGATATTGAACTAAACCGATGCCTGCGCAACCCCATCTCTCGCCTGCAACGCCTCCTTCGCGGCGTCCTTGAAGGCCACCCCCTCGGGCAACACGATGGACGCCGAACGCACCTGCTGTGAAGCCGGATCAAGCGCCGGTGGCGGCGTGCCTTTATCGCGCAATTCTTTTGCCGCGCGCATCAAACGACGGCGCGCCATGATGATGCCGTTGTCGGTGGAGACAAGGTGTTCTTTTGTACGATCACAAATCGGCCCCATGCTTTCCTGCAACGACGCATCCTGCATGCCGATGCCCTCGATGCCGCTGTAACGGCTGCCGCTTTTTTGCGCGCTGCGATCCATCAGATAATCGTTAGCCTTGGTTTGCAACGGACGATAATTTTCATCGACCGCGACGTGGATGCCCTTGCCCGCTTCCATCGCGCTGCGTTCCTCATGTGACAGTGCGCGCACCGGATGGTAGTCAAAGCTCCACGCCCAATTGTGCTCATCGTCAATCGGCACCCAAAAGTGCCCGTGCATCGGATGATCACCGCGCGGCGGCACCATCGTGAAACACGGCATCACCCACGGTGTAATGCGCCAATAATAATGGCCCGCTTCGGCATTGCGGCGCGCGCCGACATAAAGCCCGCCATCGCTTTCAACCACTTCAAACACCGGTTTCTTGTCGGCCAGATTGTATTGATTTCCCTTGGCCCCCTTGAACAGCGGATCGGTGTCGAGGCTGCCGCTATGCAAGAAAGAAACGTGGCTCGAATCGATGCCGCCTTCCATCGCCTGCAGCCAGTTGCATTCCTGATAGCGCTTCGAGGTGTAACTTTGTGCGGCCGGCACGGTGGCGAATTCAAACGCGGGAAACGGC
>JANLQC010000648.1:0-2018 GCA_031367575.1 Betaproteobacteria bacterium
GCCTGAGAGGCGCGCGGGCTCTTGAGTTTTAGCATGCGCCATCTAGGCAAGCTGTCGCCCCGGCGCAGGCCGGGGCCGAATTTTTACAACGCAATGCCGCCAATAAAATTGGATCCCGGACTTCCGCTTCGCTTCATCCGGGGCGACAGCGGAGTGCGATGCGATAATCGCGTAGCCCTTTTTCCCTGAGCCCTCATGCTGACCCACCCCCAATTCGATCCCATCGCACTCTCCCTCGGCCCCGTTGCCATCCGCTGGTACGGCCTCATGTATGTGATCGCGTTTGTGCTTTTCATGGTGCTGGGGCGGATGCATCTGAAGCGCCGCGCCGATATCGGTTTTACGAAGGAAAATCTGGATGACCTGTTGTTCTTCGGCATGCTCGGCGTGGTGTTGGGCGGGCGTTTGGGTTACGTGTTTTTTTATAAAGCAAGTTACTTTCTGGCCCATCCGATAGAAATTTTTTACATCTGGCAGGGTGGCATGGCCTTTCACGGCGGCTTTCTGGGCGTGCTGGTGGCGATGTGGTGGTTTGGACGCAAAACCAATCGCACGTTTTGGCAAGTGACGGACTTCATCGCGCCGCTGGTGCCGACCGGTTTGGCGGCCGGGCGCATGGGAAATTTCATCAACGGTGAATTGCCCGGGCGCGTGACCGATGCCGCCACCTGGCCGTGGGCGATGTGGTTTCCGCAAGTTGATGCGACACCGCTGGCGCGCCACCCATCGCAGTTGTACCAGTTCGCGATGGAGGGAATGTTGCTGTTCGCGATCCTCTGGATATTTTCAAGAAAACCGCGCCCCGTCATGGCGGTCTCAGCCGTGTTTCTGATCGGCTACGGCAGCTTTCGTTTCCTCGCGGAATTCGCGCGCGAGCCGGATAGTTTTCTCGGTGTGCTGGCGCTGGGTATGTCGATGGGACAATGGTTATCGTGGCCGATGGTTGTGGCGGGCATTGTGCTGCTGATACTCGCGTATCGGCGCGCGCGCTAATTTATTTTGGGGACAAGTCATGAAATTTTGTATTGTTGGTGCCGGTGCGATCGGCGGATTTGTCGGGGCCAGACTGGCCGCCGCCGGCGAGGATGTGACCTTCATCGCGCGCTGGAAAAATCTGGATGCGATCCGCATGCGTGGGATGACCGTCAAGTTTCGCGATGGCACGGTGCTCGAAGCCACCGGTGCCAAGGCGACCGATAGCACCGCCGCCGTCGGCCACGTTGATTGCGTGATTCTCGCGCTGAAAACGCATCAGGTGGAAGGATTGGTCAATCAACTTGAGCCGCTGTACGGCCCCAAGACCACGGTGGTCACGATGCAAAACGGCATCCCCTTTTGGTACTTTCACCATCACGGTGGCGCGTTGGCGGGCACGCGCGTGACCTCGGTCGATCCGCAAGGTGTGTGCCTCGATGGCATACCGCCTGAACGCATCATCGGCTGCGTGGTTTATCCGGCGGCGGAATTGATTGCGCCGGGTGTGGTGCGGCATATCGAGGGGGACCGGTTTCCGCTGGGTGAGCCCGATGGCAGCATCAGCAACCGGGTGAAAGATTTATCGGACGTGTTCGTGAAATCGGGATTGAAAGCGCCGGTGCTGGACAACATTCGCAATGAAATTTGGTTGAAGCTGTGGGGCAATCTCACCTTCAATCCGATTTCGGCGTTGACGCATGCCACGTTGCAGGATATTTGCCAGTTTCCGCTTGGCCGCGAACTCGCCACCAACATGATGAAGGAAGCACAGGCGGTCGCCGAAAAACTCGGTGCCAGTTTTCGGGTACCGCTGGAAAAACGCATCGAGGGTGCCGAAAAAGTGGGGCGGCACAAGACCTCGATGTTGCAGGATGTCGAAGCCGGCCGCGCCATTGAAATCGATGCATTGGTGGGCTCCGTTGTCGAATTGGGAAAGTTGACTGGCGTACCGACGCCAACGATTTCCGCCATCTATCAGGCGACGAAACTGCTCGCACACACGATGGATATGGAAAAGGTTGCGGTGCGCGGGATGGCGATTC
>JANLQC010000018.1:0-3849 GCA_031367575.1 Betaproteobacteria bacterium
CCACCGAGGCGCGCGTGATGTCGATTGAAGATGCGCAAAAAACCGGCGCGACGATGCTGTTTGGCGAAAAGTACGGCGAGGTGGTGCGCGTGCTGGATATCGGTTCATCGCGCGAATTCTGCGGCGGCACCCATGTGGCGCGCACCGGTGATATTGGTCTCTTCAAGATTTTCTCGGAGAGCGGTGTGGCTGCCGGCGTCAGGCGTGTTGAAGCGGTGGCGGGTTCGGTTGCCTTCGATTATGTGCAGCATCGCGAACAGCAACTTTCCCACGTGGCCGCGCTATTGAAAACGCAACCGCAGGAAGTGGAAGCAAAAATTATTCAGGTGTTGGAGAACGTCAAGTCACTCGAAAAACAGTTGGCGCAATTCAAATCGAAACTGGCGGCCTCAAAGGGTGATGATTTGGCCAATCAGGCCGTTGACGTGAAAGGCGTAAAAGTCCTCGCCGCGAAACTTGATGGCACTGACGCCAAGATTTTGCGCGAAACGATGGATCAATTGAAAAATAAACTTGGCTCAGGCGTGGTGGTGCTGGCGGTCGTGGATGGTGACAAGGTCAGTCTGGCGGCAGGCGTGACCAACGATCTGACCGGCAGATTCAAGGCGGGTGACTTGGTGAACCATGTCGCGCAGCAAGTCGGTGGCAAAGGCGGCGGCAAACCCGATATGGCGATGGCCGGCGGAACCAATGCGATTGCGTTGCCATTGGCGCTTGCGAGCGTCAAGGACTGGGTCGCCGCCAGGTAAGGCGCGCCGCAATCCATGTTCGAAATTTTTAAGCATTGCCCGCGCTGCGCGCACCAACTGATCGACCGCGAAATTGCCGACGACGGTGGCACGCGCACGCGCCGAGCATGCCCGGTCGATACCTGCGGATTCGTGCAATGGCAGAATCCGACACCGGCAGTCGGTGCCTTGGTGGAGCACGAGGGTGCAATCATTCTCGCGCGCGGTGCCGGTTGGCCGGAGGGCGCGTTTGCGCTGGTAACGGGATACCTTGAGAAAAATGAGGATCCCAAAATGGGGGTTGCGCGCGAAGTGAAGGAAGAGCTTGATCTCGATGTGATCGAGACCAACCTGATCGGCAACTACATTTTTGAACGCAAAAATGAAATCATGCTGTGCTATCACGTGGTGGCAACGGGCGCGGTGCGGCTGAGTCCGGAATTGATCGACTACCGGCGCTATCAGGCGCACCAATTGCGGCCTTGGCCGCGCGCGACCGGATTTGCGGTGGCGGATTGGATGAAGTCGCGCGGGTTGGAGGTGATTTACCGGGACCTGCCGCCGATCAATGTCGCCGCCACTACAATCGCAAAGGCTTGATATGGATACCAAACGGGCAATGCCTGAAACCATCGCCGCGCAGGCGCTGGGCTGGATCGATGAGACCACCAAGGCGATTTCGCCGCCGATCCACACCGCCACCACTTTCGTGCGCGACGCCGACAACCAATATCGCAGTGGCCGCGTCTATGCGCGCGATCACAATCCCTCCTTCGATCAGGCCGAGGCGGTATTGTGCGCGCTGGAAAAAGGCACGCATGCGGCGCTGTTCGCTTCCGGTATGGCGGCGGCCACGGCCGTCTTTATGGCGTTGAAGCCGGGCAATCATGTGGTGGCACCGAAGGTCATGTATTGGTCGCTCAGAAACTGGCTCGCCAATTTCGCCACGCAGTGGGGCCTGCAAGTCGAGTTCATCGACATGTCGAACCTGGAAGAGTTGAAACGCAGCATGCGCTTCGGCAAGACCAAACTGGTATGGATTGAAACGCCCGCCAATCCGCTGTGGACCATCACCGATATCGCGGCCGCCGCCGAAATTGCCCATGCCGGCGGTGCGTTGTTGGCGGTTGATTCCACCACCGCCTCACCGGTGCTCACCCGCCCCTTGACCCTGGGGGCCGATATTGTCATGCACTCCGCCACCAAATACCTGAATGGACATTCGGACGTGATCGCCGGCGCGCTGGTGGCGCGGGAAGATTCGGAATACTGGGCACGGATAAAAGGGGTGCGCGCGCAAATGGGCGGCACACTCGGGTCATTTGAGGCGTGGTTGCTGTTGCGCGGCATGCGCACATTGTATTTGCGGGTTGAAGCGGCCAGCCGATCAGCCGCGCGCATTGCGGAATTCTTTGCGTGCCATTCGATGGTGGCTGAAGTGTTGTATCCGGGCCTCAAAATTTTTCCGGGCCACGACATCGCGTCGCGCCAGATGTTGGGCGGCTTTGGCGGCATGCTGTCGATTCGTCTCAAAGGTGGCAATGCGGGTAGCAACGCGGGTAGTACCGCAGGCGGCGAGGCGGCCGCGATTGCCACCGCCGCCAACGTGAAAATCTGGAAGCGCGCGACCTCGCTCGGCGGGGTCGAGAGTCTGATCGAACATCGGGCGAGTGTTGAAGGTGCCGGTTCGCCGGTGCCGGCCGATTTGCTGCGCCTGTCGGTCGGCATCGAAAACGTCGACGACCTGATTGACGATCTCGACCATGCTTTGGTGCGAGCACACGCCGGATGAGCGGCAGCGCGCGGATTCGCCACTATTTGTTCGCAACCGGCCTCGATGCATTGGCCGGCCACGCGGCCGTCATCGAAAAGGCAATCCACGATTTCATCGCGCAATTGGCAACGCCGATGGACGTTTCCAACGATGCCTTGTACCGCTATGAGGTACCGCTCATGTCTGAAGACGGCACCTGTTCGCTGATCGACGAGATGAATCCGCTGCGCTATGATCTGGCAACCGTGCTCGGCGGCGAAACTGAAGCCAACACCCGCAAATTGAAACTGCTGAACATTGTGGCCACACGCGCGACCATGGTGACGGGTGCCGACTGGGTGGGCATCTATCAGCGCCGCCGTTTACCGACAGGCGCTGAGGCATTGGTAAAACTTGCCTATCGCGGCCGGCCCAGCCGGGCTGAATTTCCCGTGAATGCCGAATTCGCCAAACGCAGCACCAACAGCGCCGTCGCCCTTTCCGGGCAGGCAAAAATTATTGATGACGTTTCCGCATTCGTGGCCGAAGGCGGCGGATTCTATGTCTGCGATGATGCGGTTCAATCGGAAATTTGTGTGCCGTTGCTCGATTCGGATGGCAAAGTCATCGGCATCATCGATGCCGAAGCGTCACCCAAAGGATTTTTCAATGTTGATCGGCAAGCCATGATTGCGGCAATGGCGCTGGTTGTTCCCGCACTGCTGCCTTAGTGTCGTGCTTCGCAATTTCTGGACAAGCACGCGCAACACGACTAATTTGCGAACTGCGCGCGAATCGATTCAATGCGCGCCCGGTTCACCCCGAGATCGCGGATACCGAGGCGCGAGGCGGAGCGAACGTGGATCACATTGGTGCCCGCATCCAGCGCGAATTCAACGTCGTCGACAAACCCCAGTCCGGCACTTTTGAACTCCGCGTAAATGTAACCGGGTTGATCGGCGATGATGCTGGCGCGCGTTGATGCTTTGACGATGCCGTGCAACTTTTTCCACGAGTCTGCCGGTGCGCCACTAAATGCAAGCGGCTCAATGTAGTGCGCATCGCTTTTTTCAATGGTTGACGAAACGCTGTTGGGTTTCCATGACGGCAGCGCAAATTTGCCCGAGCTAACGCCCAGATTTGATGGTCGTGATCCTGCAAACAGGCCCATGGGTTGTCCTCCCAGATATTCGATGCAGGCGAGCAGTGTCGCAAGGGTCAGCAACGCGAGCAGCACCGATAAAAAACGCACAATGAATTTTTTCATGGAAGGGAGTTTAGCTCATCAGCGTTTTTACGCCCTGTGGCGTGCGGATGTAGGCACACATCGTCATGCCGGAATAGGGCGGTGAGGAAGTCAGTGTCAGC
>JANLQC010000033.1:0-2255 GCA_031367575.1 Betaproteobacteria bacterium
GTCATCCTGAGCGCCGCGACGGGTCTCGCTGATGCGTAAAGATCCTTCGCTGCGCTCTGGATGACAGCTCCGTTTTGATGTCCGGTTGAAGGCGGCACCGCTTCGCCAGCGTGGAAACGACGAAAATTTCGACAATGAAAAAAGACACCCAACTCACCCAACTCGGGCGCATCGTCGGACACCAACCCAAAACCGTCAGCGTCCCGTTGCATCGCGCCTCGACCGTGCTGTTTGAGTCGATGGCCGAGCAGCATGAAATCCAGCGGCGATTTGACAACGACGAACAGGTTCCCACTTATGGCATCGTCAACATGCCGCAGTCGTTGGCGCTGGAAAATGCGGCTGCGGAAATTGAAGGGGCGGGGCCCGGCGGGCGCGCGCTGGCGTTTTCGAGCGGCATGGGTGCGTTGGCCGGTGCCTTGCTCGCGTGCGTAAAAACCGGCGATCATGTATTGATGCCGGACAGCAGTTATTATCCGGGCCGCCGCTTCGCCGAAAAATTCCTGACGCGCTTTGGTGTGACCACGACATTTTATGATCCGCTGATCGGTGCCGATATTGCCTCACTGATGCAGCCCAATACCACGGTCGTCTACACCGAAAGCCCCGGTTCGCACACCTTTGAAGTGCAGGACATTCCCGCCATCGCGAAGGCCGCTCATGCGCGCGGTGCGACCGTCATCATGGACAATGCCTGGGCAACCGGCTATTTTTTCAACGGTTTTGAACATGGCGTTGATCTGGTGGTGCAACCAGCGACGAAGTATTACGCCGCGCATTCGGATGTGTTGATCGGCCTCGTCATCGCCAACGAAGCCAACTGGCCGCGATTGAAAGACACCACGCTCGATCTCGGCCAGCGCGCGTCGCCCGACGATTGTTTCCTGACACTGCGCGGCATGCGCACGCTCGGCGTGCGGTTAAAGCGCCATCAGGAAAGCGCGCTCGTCATCGCCCAATGGCTTGAAGGCCGGCCCGAGGTGAAACGCGTTTTGTATCCGGCATTGAAGAGTGATCCGGGCTACCTATTGTGGAAGCGCGATTTCACCGGCGCATCGGGCCTCTTTACGATTGAACTGAATCCGTGCAGCGAATCGCAACTCGCGGCGATGATGGATCACTACGACTATTTCGCGCTCGGTTATTCATGGGGCGGGTTTGAAAGCCTCGCCGTGACCGCGCACGTCAAACGCACCGTGCGCGCACTACCGAGCGGGCAACTGGTGCGCTACAACATCGGCCTGGAAGATGCGGATGATTTGATTCGTGATCTGGAGGCGGGCTTCGCGAGATTGAGAAAAATATGACCCGTGCCGCCGCGATTCAAGGTGCCGAGAAGTATTTCGACAGCCGCCAATTCCACACCGATCTCGCGCGCCGTGTCGCCATCCCGACGGAGAGCCAAAATTCGGCGCGCATGGACGCATTGCATTCATATCTGGCCGACGAGCTCACCGTGACGCTTCAAACACTTGGATTTGAATGCGATGTTTACGATAGCCCGGTCGGCAAAACGCCGTTCCTGATCGCGACCCGCATCGAGAGCGATGATCTGCCGACCGTCATGAGTTACGGCCATGGTGACGTGGTGCGCGGACTGGAATCGCAATGGCGCGCGGGACTCAATCCATGGCAGATGCATGAAGAAGGTGAGCGCATTTATGGTCGCGGCACGGCCGACAACAAGGGCCAGCACACGATCAATCTGGGTGCCCTGAAAAGTGTGCTTGAGACCAAGGGCAAGCTCGGCTTCAACGTCAAACTGCTGATTGAAACCGGTGAAGAAAACGGTTCACCGGGGCTCGATGCATTCTGCAAAATCCACAAGGACAAATTGAAGGCGGATGTCTTCATCGCCTCCGACGGCCCGCGCCTCAAACCGGATCGCCCGACGATTTTTTTAGGCTCGCGCGGCGTGATGAATTTTGATCTCACGGTTGAGTTGCGGCCCGGCGCGCATCACTCCGGCAACTGGGGTGGATTGATCAAAGATCCCGGCATCATCCTCACCCATGCCATCGCCAGCATCACCGATAAAAACGGCGCGATTGGCGTACTCGAATGGCGTCCGGCGGGCATTCCCGCCGCCGTGCGTGAGGCGCTGAAAGATTGCGAACCATCGGGCGGTGAGGATTCTCCCGCCATTGATATCGAATGGGGCGAGCCGGGGCTGTCACCGGCCGAACGCGTGTTCGGCTGGTCGAGTTTTACCATCCTCGCGATGAAAGTCGGCAATGCGGATTTTCCGGTGAACG
>JANLQC010000048.1:0-1832 GCA_031367575.1 Betaproteobacteria bacterium
GCACCGAGATGTTCAAGCCAGACCGGCAGCACCCATTCAGTTGCGAATGCGGCAACCATGGCGGCAACCACGGTGACAATCACTCCATGGCCGATTGAAAACAATACACCCGACCAGCGCGAAATGTGTGGCCGCAATTCCGCGTTGAATCGTGTGAGTCCATCGATGGTCGAGACATGATCCGGATCGACGCCATGCTGCAGACCCAGCATGAAAACCACCATGGCCAGCGCGAAACCATCGTGCGGCAAAATGTTCATTTACTCAATTCCCGCTCGGTTAATGTTGTTGCGTCGATGCAGCGCCGCAAATTACAACTTTCAGCCAATCACCCGGCTATTTTTTCACAAACAAGTCGCTCCACAATTTTTCCCATTTTTCCGACTCGTCGAGTACACCAACCGGATCAATCATGGTGTATTTCATGGTGCTGAATTCCGATTTGATCTTGCTGCTGACCGGCGAGCGCCCCATGCTTTCCAGCAAGCCCTGCCCTTCCGGCGACAACACAAAGTCGGCAAACAACAACGCCGCATGCGGATGAGGCGCATGTTTCGCGACGCCAATGGCCTGCGGGCGTGTAATGACCGGATCCACCGCAATCCAATCAATCGGCCCGCCTTTTCGCTTCAAGGTGGTCACGTTGGATTGATAAATCGTCAGCCCAACCGGCACTTCACCGGCCGAAATCAGTTCCGCGAGAAGAATGTGGCCCTTGCGAATATCGGGGCGCATCTCAGCCAGCCGGCGCATGAAGGTAGTACCACGTTCAGTGCCCATTGCCTTCAACATCGCCGACATCCAGTCGCCATCGGTGGCTTCAATGCCGATTTTTCCCTTCCATTTCGGATCAAGAAATCCTTCGTAAGACTTGGGCAAATCATCACGCTTGACGGCGTTGGTATTAAAGCCGACACCATAAACAGTCATCCGATCCGACGCCCACATGCGATGCGCGGGAACTGCGAACGACGGCAAATCGGCAAAGTACGGACTGTGAAATGCACCGAGCAATCCTTCGCGCGACAAGGCTTCCAATTCCGGCGCGTTGGTTTCAACCACATCGAAAGAATTGCGTTTGGCGCGGCCTTCGGTCACCACGCGCTGGACGATTTTTTCACTGACGGAGCGCCAGATCTCGACCTTCACGCCATATTTTTTTTCAAACGCCTGCCCCATCGGTGTTGATTCGGTGGGAGCGAGCGACGTATACCAGACAAGCGAACCTTCGCGCTTCGCTTCCTGAATCAGCCTTTGATCACGGTCGGCACCTTTGTACAGATACAACTGATCGTTTTTTGCCGGCTGCGCGTACGAGCCGGAATGCAACGTGGCGAACGCGATGGCGGCGAGAGATGCAAACAACAACGTTCGGACTTTCATTACCATCCTCCCCATGATATTTCGACGTTGTAAAGCGCCACAAACATTCCCGCCGACCGAAAAAGCAATAAATCGTCTTGTGCGATTCAACTGCATGTTAAACCTATTTTTCTTGAGAATGGAACATGATTCTTTTATACGGAACACTTGATCCGCCGGTACCGGGGCCTGTCCGCGACAGCGATGCCATGGCCGTACGAGTCACGCCAATACCGGATCAAGGATTTGACGCACCCACATTCGTATGTTAAACCACACAACTCTGCAATTGGAACGCCATTCTGTTATACGGAACTTTGCTCCGGGCAAGCAGGCTGAAAATCAATCAACACGGAGCATCCGCATGCCGCACGATAAAGATCGCACTCACTGGCACGAACCGGCCGGCAACAAGAAGGCCGGCTTCGGCGAATTCAAAAAGCAACCGACGCCTTACGACGCGTGGATGG
>JANLQC010000109.1:0-14017 GCA_031367575.1 Betaproteobacteria bacterium
GCACCGACACGTTCGCATCGCAGCGAAACGATCCTTCCTGCATGTTGCCATCGCAAATGTCGATCCACGTGACGATGCCGTGCAACGCTTTCGCATAGGCAACCGCCTCTTCCGCCGAACGCATGCACGGCTCGGTGACAATTTCCAGCAACGGCGTGCCGGCACGATTCAAATCGATTCCCGAAACGCCACTCGTTTCCAAGCCTTCATGCAACGATTTGCCGGCATCTTCTTCAAGATGTGCGCGCGTAAGTTGAACCACTTTTTCCACGCCACCGACATCGATTGTCACGGTGCCGCCCACCACCACCGGCAATTCGTACTGGCTGATTTGATAGCCCTTGGGCAGATCGGGATAAAAATAATTCTTGCGCGCGAAAATCGAACGCGCGGCAATTTCGCCATTCACCGCGAGACCGAATTTGATCGCGCATTCCACCGCGCCTTTGTTCAAGACCGGCAGCGTGCCGGGCAAGGCCAAATCGACAGCACTTGCTTGCGTGTTGGGTTCGGCCCCGTATGCGGTCGGCGAGCCGGAAAAAATTTTCGACGCGGTGGAGAGCTGGGTGTGCGTCTCCAGGCCGATGACGACTTCCCAACCCTGCGCAATTTTGCTCACCGGAAGGCCTCAGGCACGCGCGTGTGGAAGTCGGTCGCCTGCTGATAGCGGTGCGCCACCGCGAGCATTGCGCCCTCGTCGAAATAGTTGCCGATGATTTGCAATCCCACGGGCAATCCATCGCGATCGAATCCGCACGGCACCGACATGCCGGGCAAACCAGCAAGACTGACGCCGAGCGTGAATATATCTTCGAGATACATGGCGACCGGATCGTTTTTCTTTTCGCCGAGATTCCACGCCGTGGTCGGCGCGACTGGCCCCATGATGAAATCGCAACGCTTGAACGCGTCCTGAAAATCCTGGCCGATCAGGCGACGCACGCGCTGCGCCTGCAAATAATAGGCGTCGTAGTAGCCGCGCGAAAGCACATAGGCACCGGTGAAAATGCGCCGTTTCACTTCGGCACCGAAACCCTCGGCGCGCGAGCGTTCAATCATGTCGGCGAGATCGCGATATTGTTTGGCGCGATGACCATAGCGCACGCCGTCAAAACGTGACAGATTGCTCGAGGCTTCGGCGGGCGCAATCACATAGTAAGCCGGGATCGAAAGATCGGTGCGCGGGAGCGAAATGTCGACACGCGTGGCACCGAGCTTTGCAAATTCTTTCAGCGCCGCCTCCACGTTGGCACCAACGTCTGCTGCCAATCCCGTACTGAAAAATTCGCGCGGAACGCCGATGCGTACCCCCTGAAGAGGCGCGCCAGTGCTTGTGTTTGATGACAATGCCGCCGAAAACCGCGCCAGTATTGATTCTTGGGCCGCAGGGGTATTCAGGCTGGTGGAATCGCGGGCATCGAATCCACTCATCGCGTTGAGCAAGATTGCGCAATCTTCGGCGCTCCGCGCCATCGGCCCGCCCTGATCGAGGCTGGAGGCAAACGCAATCATGCCGTAACGCGACACCCGTCCATAGGTGGGTTTGATGGCGGTGATGCCGCACATTGCGGCGGGCTGCCGGAGTGAGCCACCGGTATCGGTACCGGTCGCGGCAGGCGTCAATCCGGCCGCAACCGCCGCCGCCGAGCCACCCGAAGAGCCGCCGGGAATTTTTATCGGATTCCACGGATTCCTGACTGCGCCGAACGCCGAATTTTCATTCGACGAACCCATCGCGAATTCGTCGCAATTGAGTTTGCCGAGGCACACCATGCCGGCACCGGTCGGCAATGTGGCACCCAATTTTTCAACCACGGTGGCATCGAAGGGCGACACATAGTCCGCGAGAATTCTTGAGCCCGCCGTCGAGCGCCAACCTTGCGTCACGAAAATATCCTTGTGCGCAACGGGAATGCCGGTGAGCGCGCCGGCGGTGCCGGCCGCGATGCGCGCATCCGCCTCTTTCGCCTGCAACATCGTCAATCCGCGATCAATGTGCAGAAACGTGTTGAGCGAAAGTGCGCGCTCGGCGCGCGCGAGAAAATGTTCCGCCAGTTCGGCGGCCGATATATTTTTTGCATCGAGTGCCGCGCGCAGAGACGCGAGCGATGAAAATGAAATCGTCATGCCGCGTTCACTCGATCACTTTGGGCACGAGGAATAGGCCGTTCTCGGCGGCGGGTGCGTTGGCCATATTGGCTTCGCGCCAATCAAGTTCGGTAACTTTATCCTCGCGAAGGCGCTGCGCCATCGGCTGGACGATATCGAGTGGATGCGCCAGCGGTTCGATGCCCGTGGTATCGACGGCCTGCAATTGGTCGATCAGCCCAAAAATATTCTGAAGCTGCGAAGGCATCGTCGCAATATCGTCTGGCGACACGGCAACGCGTGCCAAACGCGCGAGATGTTTGAATTCGTCGGGTTGGAGTTGCATCGAAAGCGGCGGAAGAATGGTTATTCGGCACACTGGCCGCCTGCCGCATGCGGCAGGCTTTTGCGGCGCATTTGCCTCAAGTCGAGACCACAAAACACACGTTTTTGGTCTGCTTTTGGGTGCGTTGATACGGTATTATAGGCCACTTGCCGATTTGACCCCGGTTTCGCAGGGGAAAAACGAGCAAGGTAGACCCAAATTTTAGTAATCGTCACCGTGAATTTCGGCGCACCGGTGGCGCTTGCAAGGCGGTTCGCAACCTGAAGCTTTGATCCCATCGTATCGCGGGAAAATGTCAGGCCGAATCAACCAATCAATTGAACCCTTTCCGCAAAATGAAAGGGCAAGAAATGCGGCACGCAAGGATCGGCGTGCCGGGCAAAAGAAAGGCCCCATGTTTTCGCTCTTCCCCAAGTATTTCTCCACCGATCTCGCGATCGACCTCGGCACTGCAAACACCCTCATTTACCTGCGCGGCAAAGGCATCGTTCTCAATGAACCGTCAGTGGTCGCCATTCGTCAGGACGCGGGACCTAACTCGAAAAAAACAATTCAGGCGGTCGGTCTCGCGGCAAAAATGATGTTGGGCCGCACACCCGGCAACATCACCGCGATCCGGCCGATGAAAGACGGCGTCATCGCCGACTTTCATACCACCGAGCACATGCTCAAATTCTTCATCAAGAAAGTGCATGACGCGCAGTGGTATCGGCCCAGCCCGCGCATCGTTATTTGTGTACCGTGCGGTTCCACCCAGGTTGAGCGACGCGCGATCAAGGAATCCGCCGTCGCGGCGGGGGCCTCGCAGGTGTTCCTGATCGAAGAGCCGATGGCGGCCGCCATTGGTGCCGGTTTGCCGATCGCCGAACCGACCGGTTCAATGGTCGTGGATATCGGCGGCGGCACGACTGAAGTCGGCGTGATCTCCCTCGGCGGAACCGTGTATGCCGGCTCGGTTCGCATCGGCGGCGACACATTTGACGAGGCCATCATCAATTACATTCGCCGCAATTACGGCATGCTGATCGGCGAATCCACCGCCGAGAACATCAAGAAAACCATCGGCTCGGCATTCCCCGGCTCCGAAGTGCGCGAGATGGAAGTCAAGGGGCGCAATCTGGCCGAAGGCATCCCGCGTTCATTCACCATCTCGTCCAACGAAATTCTGGAAGCATTGACCGAGCCGCTGAATTCCATCGTCTCCGCCGTAAAATCCGCGCTGGAACAGACGCCACCGGAGCTCGGTGCCGACATCGCCGAAAAAGGCATGGTGTTGACCGGCGGCGGCGCGTTGCTGCGCGACCTGGATCGATTGCTGGTCGAGGAAACCGGCCTGCCGGTGATCGTCGCCGAGGATCCGTTGACTTGCGTGGTGCGCGGCTCCGGGCGCGCGCTCGAAGAGATGGATAAACTCGGCTCGGTGTTTACCAACGAACAGTGATGACATTCGACTCCGTTCAAATTGGGCGGAGCGGGCGGTGGGGCGAAACCGCTTCATCGCGAGTGAAATCAGTGGCGTGAAATCGCTTCGGGACTTTCGCTGAACACGACGATGAAACCGCTCCACGGCAACCAGACAAGGCGACGCAGGTAGTATGTCCGCCTACCAGGAAAACTTTTTTTCCCGTGGCCCGAGTCCGCTCGCGCGCCTGACCTTCTTTTCATTGCTGGCGATCGCGGTGATGGTTGCCGATCACCGCTTTCAGGCGCTGTCGCTGGTGCGGCTCGGCGTGTCGGCGATAATTTCGCCGATCGAGCAGGCATTGATGTTTCCGCTCAGCGTCGTGCGTCACGGCGGACAGTATTTTTCCGACCAGAAGGCGTTGGTCGAGGATAACGCTCGCCTCAAGGCCGAGGTGCTGTCGCTGGCCGCCGCGAGCCAGCAATCGCAGCTGATCCGCGCCGAAAAAGCCTATCTGGGCGTGCTCGCGGATCCTGACAAACGTTTCGGTGATCGCGGCATCGTCGCCGAAATTATCCGCGACGCGCGCAATCCCTTCGCCCGAAAAGTCATCATCGACAAAGGCAAATCGCAAGGCATGATCGCCGGCCTCGCCGTGATCGATGGCAAGGGGGTGGTGGGGCAGATAACCGCAGTCGGCATGCTGACATCCGAAGTGACATTGACCACGGAGAAAGATCAGGCGGTGCCGGTCATGGTGGTGCGCAATGGCGTTCGTGCGATCGCGGTCGGCACCGGCCGCACCGGTACCATCGACGTGCCGTTCATTCCCATCGGCGCGGATATTCAGGTCGGCGACGCGCTGGTGACCTCGGGAATTGACGGCACCTATCCGGCGGGCTTGTCGGTTGCGACCGTCACGGCCGTGGAAAAAAATCCGGCATTTCCGTTCGCGCGCATTTCCGCCAATCCGGCGGCGGGCACCGATCAATATCGTTTCGTGAAAGTGCTGACACAGCAGGAACTTCACGATTATCCACGCCCCGATGTGAAGGCCGAGGAAAAGCGCCCGGCACGCGAGCGCGGCGGTCCATCGAAGCGCCAGGGCCGCTGATGGATCTCTCCCCCATCTCCCACGAACCGATGCGCCCGCCGGCACCGTTTCGCCTGCTGGCGGGCTCAATTGCCGGTGCGCTGCTGCTCAACCTGCTGCCGTGGAGCGGCGCATTGCTGCGCGCGCATCCGGACTTTGTGTTGCTGATTTTGTTGTACTGGGGCGTGAACCAGCCGCGCAGTATCGGGCTGGGTGCCGGCTTCGCGCTGGGGCTGGTAATGGATGTGGCGGACAGCGTGCTGCTGGGCCAGCATGCGCTGGTTTACGTGGTGGCAATTTACCTTGCACAGTTGCTTCGATTGCGCATTCTGCAATTGAGCCTGCTTGAACAGGCGCTGCATACCGGCGCGATCCTGATCCTCGCCGAGGTGATCGTGGTGCTGCTGAATTTTTCGCTCGGGCGCGAGTTTCCCGGTCTGTTGCTGGCGCTTTCGCCGGTGTTGGGGGCGGTGATGTGGCCGCTGATTGATTTCGTCGCCAACCTGCCGCGTGTCCGGCAGTCACCTCATCAAACGACGCTGATGCATTAGCCATGTTGCGACCAAAGCGAATGTCAGCGGCGAGTCGGCAATGATTGGTGCCACGATCAAGAATCGGGAGGCGGAACTGACCGTGTTCCGCGCGCGCGCGCTGTTCGCCGGTTTCTGCGTGCTCACCGCGTTTGCCATTCTTGGCGGCCGCATGGTGTACCTGCAAGTCATCAAACACGAACATTTTCACATGCTTGCCGAGGCCAACCGCATATCCGTCGTGCCGGTGGTGCCGAATCGCGGCTTGATCCTCGACCGCAACGGCGAAGTGCTGGCGGCGAACTATTCGGCGTACACATTGGAAGTCATGCCCTCGCGAGTCAGCAATCTTGACCAAGCACTCGATGAGCTTGCCTCGGTCATCGACATTCAGCCGCGGGATCGGCGGCGCTTCAAAAAACTTCTCGAGGAAAGCAAGAATTTTGAATCATTGCCGATCCGCACGCGCTTGTCCGATGAAGAAATTGCGCGCTTCGCCGTCAACCGTTACCGTTTTCCGGGATTCGACATTCAGGCGCGCCTGTTCCGAAATTATCCGCACGGCGAGGTGGCTTCGCATGCGATCGGCTACATCGGTCGCATCAACGACGCGGAAGTGAAAAAAATCGAGTCGGGCGGACTCGCCGCCAATTACAAGGGCACCGATCATATCGGCAAGCTCGGCATTGAAGGCAGCTATGAAGCCGAGCTGCACGGCAAGACCGGTGCCGAGCAGGTGGAAATCGATTCCGGAGGCCGTGCCACCCGCTCACTCGCCAAATCGATGCCGATTGCCGGCAACAACCTGATGTTGACGCTGGATATCAAATTACAGCGCGCCATCGAAGCCACGTTTGGCGGGCGGCGCGGTGCGCTGGTGGCCATTGATCCCCGCAACGGCGAAATCCTCGCCTTGATTTCGCGACCCGGATTTGATCCGAGCTTGTTTGTCGATGGAATCGATCCGCAGAATTGGGATTTGCTCAACACCTCGCCCGACCGGCCGCTGCTGAATCGCGCGTTGCAGGGTACCTATCCCCCCGGTTCGACCGTGAAACCGTTTCTCGCGCTGGCCGCGCTGGAGTCCGGCAAACGCACCCCAACGCAAGGCATTTCCGACCCCGGATATTTTGCGCTGCCCGGTGTCGCGCACCGCTGGAACGACGACAAGAAAGGCGGTCACGGCTGGGTCGATATGTACAAATCAATTGTCGATTCGTGCGACACCTACTATTACCAGTTGGCCGCCGATACCGACATCGACAAGACGGCCGAGTTTCTCGGCATGTTGGGTTTCGGCGGCAAGACCGGCATCGATATCGATGGCGAAAAGGAAGGCACGTTGCCATCGCGCACGTGGAAGGAAAAACGCTATGCCAAGTTTCCGCCGGGGGACCGCAAGTGGAATCAGGGCGACAGCGTCAACGCCGGCATCGGACAGGGCTACAACGCGTTCACGCCGATGCAGCTCGCACATGCCATCGCCGCCATTGCCAACGACGGTGTGGGCTATAAACCGCATCTGGTGCGGCAGGTGACCGATGCCGTCAGTGGCGAAATCCGCCCGGTCGCCCCGGTGGTAGACCGCACGTTGCCGGTGAAGCCGGACAATATTGCCTTTATCCGGCGCGCGCTGGAAGGAGTGGCGAAGGAAGGCACCAGCGCGCGCGCGTTCGCCAAAACGCCTTACTCGAGTGCCGGAAAGACCGGCACCGCGCAGGTATACAGTTTGAAGGGCGAAAAATATGTCGAGGGGCGGGTGGCTGAAAAATTGCGCGATCACGCGTGGTATATCGCCTATGCGCCCGCCGACAAACCGACCATTGCATTGGCGGTGTTGGTCGAAAACAGCGGCTTCGGCGGCACCGCCGCCGCACCGATTGCGCGCGCCGTGATTGACTATCATCTGCTCGGAAAACTCCCCGATCCGCAATTGAAAAAAACCCCCGAAACCAATGCTAAAGACGCTGACTAACCGCCTTTTCGATACCGCCACGCGGCGTCTCGATGGCCCGCTGATGGTGACGCTGATCGTGCTGGGCGCATTGTCATTCACGGTGGTGTTTTCAGCCTCGGGTGGCGCATCGTTTGATCGCGCGCTGGGGCAGGCGCGCAATTTCGCGGTCGCACTGGTGGCGCTGTGGATCATCGCCAATATTCCGCCGCAGCAATTGATGCGGCTTGCGATTCCGGTCTACATCGTCGGCCTGCTGTTGCTGGTGGGGGTGGCGCTCGGTGGAGAGATCCGCAATGGTGCGCGGCGTTGGCTGCATCTGGGATTTATCGTGATTCAGCCTTCCGAAGTGATGAAGGTAGGCGTGCCGCTGATGCTGGCCTGGTATTTCCACCGCAAAGAGGAAGGCCTCGCGTTGACCGATTACGCGCTCGCCGGATTGATCCTGATGCTGCCGGTGGGTCTGGTGGTGCGGCAACCGGATTTGGGTACCGCCATCCTCATTTTCGCCTCGGGGTTTTTTGTGATTTTTCTCGCCGGCCTGTCCTGGAAAATTATTCTGGGCAGCGTGGTGGTGGGCGGTGCCGCGCTGCCGCTCATGTGGAATTTCATGCACGAGTATCAGAAGCGCCGCATCTATACGCTGCTCGACCCGAACGAAGACCCGCTCGGTGCGGGTTATCACATCATCCAGTCAACCATTGCCATCGGCTCCGGCGGCGTGCTCGGCAAAGGTTGGCTCAATGGCAGTCAGGCGCAGCTCGATTTCATTCCGGAGCGATCCACTGATTTCATTCTCGCCGTGTTCGGCGAGGAGTTTGGGTTGCTCGGCAATCTGCTGTTGTTGACGCTTTATCTGATCGTGATCGGTCGCGGCCTGATGATTGCGATCAACGCACCAACCACGTTCTCTCGTTTGCTGGCCGGTGCCGTGACATTGACATTTTTCATGTACGCGTTTGTCAACATCGGCATGGTGACCGGCATCCTGCCGGTGGTGGGCGTGCCGCTGCCGCTGATCAGTTACGGCGGTACCGCGATATTGTCGATGCTGGTGGGCTTTGGAATTTTGATGTCGATATCGACGCATAAGCGATTGGTGTCAACTTGATGTTTTTTTTCATGGCATGTGATGGCGTAGAACGCCATTTGGTGCGGTGTCTGGCGTGTTTTGTGCCGCAAAGGCTCGCCAATGCTGGTGTTTGCGTTTCACGATTGAAGCTCATCGGAGCGCCGTTGCGAATCAGCGACCGATCAATGGCGGGCGTTTTGCCGGCAATCGCGATTGCGCTGTTACTCGTTGCTTGTGGAAGTTCGCCAAAAAAACCCGAATCATTGAAGCCCGCGATTTCCAAACCAGGCGCTTACTATCTCGACGACGGCCCCGGTGAAAACGCTCCATCCAATCTCGACGCCATCCCTGACGCCACCCCCAGGGCCGAAGCCTTGCATCGCGGCGCGAATCGGCCCTATACCGTGTTCGGCAAAACCTATGTGCCAAATGTGTCGAGCGCGCCGTTCCGCCAGCAAGGCGTGGCGTCGTGGTACGGTCGAAAATTTCACGGCAACATGACATCCATCGGCGAGACCTACGACATGTACGCCATGAGCGCCGCCCACCCGACGCTTCCGCTGCCGTCATACGTGCGCGTCACCAACCCGGCCAACATGAAATCAGTGGTGGTACGGGTGAATGATCGCGGGCCATTTCACACTGATCGCATCATCGATCTTTCCTACACGGCGGCGGCCAAGCTCGACATCGCACGCAAAGGCAGCGCGCCGGTGATCGTGGAACGGGTGTTTGCGGGCGGCGTTCGCGTGACCACGGCACCATCGACACCTGCTACAACAACCGCCGCCCCGCCCGCCCCGCCCGCTCCTATCGGCATCTCAACTGCCGCCATGGTGGCGGAGGCAGGCGGCCTCTATCTCCAACTCGCGGTCTTTGGTTCGATCGAGAACGCCGAAATTTTTCGCGCGCGAATCAGCCGCGAACTGGAGTGGAACCGCGAACCCATTCTGGTTGTCCACAAGGACAATTTATTCCGCGTCCGCATGGGCCCCTACAAATCGCGCGAAGAGGCCGACGCGATCGCGGCACAGGTCAAAAAATCGCACGATTTTTCACCCGTCATTCAAACCCCCTAACTTCAGGAACACGATGAAATCCGCAACAAATTTTGCCGCACTTTTTCTTGCCGCCACCTTCTCCGCCACCTGCGCCTGCGCGCAAAGCACGCTCGCGCCCAACGATATTCCCGCACCGCCGATTGCCGCGCGCGCGTATGTGTTGTTCGATGCCGCCAGCGGCCAAACGCTGGCGCAACAAGCGGCGACGGATCGCTTCGAGCCCGCGTCACTCACCAAACTCATGACCGCCTATCTGGTGTTTCAGGCACTAAAAGACAAGAAACTCACGCTCACGCAAACAATACCGGTGTCGGAAAGGGCGTGGCGCGCGGAGGGTTCACGCATGTTCATCGATCCGAAGCAAACGCCGGCCGTTGAACCGCTGATTCGCGGCATGATTGTGCAAAGCGGCAACGATGCGTCGATCGCGCTGGCCGAGGCGGTCGCCGGGTCGGAGGATTTGTTCGCGCAACTGATGATGAAGCAGGCGCAAAAACTCGGCATGAAAAACACCAACTTCACGAACGCGACCGGCCTGCCGCATCCGCAACATTATTCAACCGCCGAGGATTTGGCGATTCTCGCCAACGCGCTGATGCGCGATTTTCCGACCGAAGTCGGCTATTACAAAGAGCGCGAATTCACCCACAACAAGATCACCCAACCCAATCGCAATCGGCTGCTGTGGCTGGATCCGACCGTTGATGGCCTGAAAACCGGCCACACCGAAGCGGCCGGCTATTGCCTCATCGCGACGGCAAAACGAGGGGACGCTGATAAATCGCGCCGCCTGATCTCGGTGGTGCTGGGTACCATGTCGGACGTGGCGCGCACCCAGGAGAGCCAGAAATTGCTCAACTACGGCTATCAGTTTTTCGACGCACAACGGCTATACAGGAAAACCGATGCGATTGCCACGCCGGAAATTTTCAAGGGCACGCAAAATGCCATCAAGCTGGGTTTCGAGCGCGATGTATGGCTGACCCTGCCGAAAGACAAATTCGCGGGGTTGAAAGCGACGCTGGTCACCACCCAACCGCTGATCGCGCCGTTTTCACTCGGCCAGAAGGCGGGCGTGATGAAATTGACGCAGAATGACAAATTGATCGCGGAATTTCCGGTGGTTGCGCTTGAAGATGTACCGGTCGCCGGTTTTCTCGGGCGTGGCTGGGACGCGATCAGGTTGTTGATGAAATAATTTTTACCGTCGGCGAAAATCATTCCCGACCGCTTGCATCGCCTGTGGCGATCGATAACGAGAAGGAAAAAATCATGACCGCGTCACTGTGCCTCCCTACCGTGTATCTCAACGGCGAATTCATGCCATTCGAGAACGCGAAAATTTCGCCGCTGGATCGCGGCTTCATATTCGGCGATGGCGTCTATGAAGTGATTCCGTATTACGCCGGTCGGGGCTTGCGTGCGCTTGAACATCTGAAGCGTCTGCAACGCAGCCTCGACGAATTGCAGATTGAAAACCCGTATTCGATTGCGCAATGGGAATCGCTGCTGACGTCGCTGGTGGATCGCAATGGCGGTGTTGGTGCCAACGTCGGCGTTTACATTCAGGTGACGCGCGGTGTCGCCAAACGCGATTTTCCTCCGCCGCCGGGACTGACGCAAACGGTGTTCATGATGGCGAACCCGCTCGCAACACCGAAGCCGGAAATTTATGAGAATGGCATCTCCTGCATTTCACTCGACGATAGCCGCTGGTTGCGCTGTCAGGTGAAAGCCACTGCGCTGCTCGGTGCCGTGTTGCTGAAGCATGAAGGCAATCTGGCCGGTGCCGATGAAGTCGTGCTGTTCCGCGATGGCTATCTGACCGAGTCATCGGCGTCAAATATTGCCGCCGTGAGAAATGGCGTGATTCTTTGTCCGCCGATGGACAACCTGATTTTGGCCGGCATCACCTATGAGTTGATGATCGAACTCGCTCGCAAAAACGGCCTGCCGCTCGAGGTTCGGTGCGTGCATCGGCGCGAAGTAAAAAAGGCGGACGAATTGTGGATCATGTCATCGACCAAGGAAGTTGTGCCGATCGTCAGGCTCGACGATAAACCCGTCGGCCACGGGCAAAATACCGGGAAACCCGGCCCGTTGTTCAAGCACATGCGCAGACTTTTTGACGAATACAAACACAATTTGCCCGCTGCACCTCAATTGAGGGCGGCCGAATAACGCATGACTGAACATCCAAACAACATCAGCGAAGGCGAGGAGACGCTGCTGAAATTTCCGACGCCATTTCCGATCAAGGCGATGGGTCGGCGCGAACACGATTTTGCGCAAAACGTGTTGTCGATCATTGTCAAATTCGCACCGGACTTCGATGCCACCACGCTCGAAATGCGGCCATCGAAGAATGGCAATTTTTTGTCGGTGACGGCGACCATCAACGCGACCTCGAAGGTGCAAATAGATGACATCTATCGGGCGCTGACCGCGCATCCCGCCGTCTTGTTCGCGATATAGCGTGGTCGCCTCGCCCGCCATGCAAAACGCGCGAACACCCATCATCAAGCATCTCGGCCGCGTCCCCTATGATCCCACGTGGCGCGCCATGCAGGCTGCCAACAAATCGCGCGCACCAAACACGCCCGACGAATTCTGGGTGCTGGAACATCCGCCGGTTTTCACGCTCGGCCTCGCTGGCAAAATTGAGCATGTGCTGGCCCCCGGAGACATTCCCGTCATCAGGATTGACCGTGGTGGTCAGGTGACCTATCACGGCCCGGGACAAATTGTCGTCTACCTGCTGCTGGATCTGAAAAAACGCGATTACAGCGTCAAGGCACTGGTGAAAAGAATCGAGCAATCGGTGATCGATTTGCTCGCAGAATATCGTATTGAAAGTCACCGTTTGGCGGGCATGCCTGGCGTGTATGTGAAGTTAAACGATGGCGAGGCGAAGATTGCCGCCATTGGGCTGCGTGTGGCCAACCACGCGACCTATCATGGGTTATCGCTAAACGTCGATATGAGTCTGGAGCCGTTTTCGCGCATCAACCCGTGTGGATATCAAGGGCTTGCCGTCACGCAGGTGCGGAACTTCGGCGTGACGGATAAAATGAGTGTGATTGGCGAGAAACTCGTCGCGCATTTGCAAGCGAACCTTTACTAGCAGTTGCTCTGGAAAAATTCATGGCTGAAGCTGGCGTCAAACAAAAGTCCGAATCAAAAACATCGCGCATCCCGATAAAAATCGTGATGCAAAATCCCGCCGAGCGCCTGAAGAAACCCGAGTGGATACGCGTCAAGGCAGGCTCGGCGTCGTCGCGTTTTTACGAGGTCAAGCAGATTTTGCGCGACGCGAAATTGCATACGGTTTGCGAGGAGGCATCCTGCCCGAACATCGGCGAATGCTTTGGCAAAGGCACCGCGACATTCATGATCATGGGTGATCTTTGCACGCGCCGCTGCCCGTTTTGCGATGTTGGTCACGGACGTCCATTGCCGCTGGATCAGGACGAGCCGCGCCATCTGGCTGAAACTATCGCCGCGTTGAAATTGAAATATGTGGTCATTACCAGCGTGGATCGAGATGATTTGCGCGATGGCGGTGCAGCGCATTTTGTCAATTGCATTCGCCAAACGCGCGCGCTTTCCCCGAACACGCAAATTGAAATTCTGACCCCGGATTTTCGCGGTCGCCTTGATCGTGCGCTCGGCATTTTGCGGCTGGCCCCGCCGGATGTGATGAACCATAATCTTGAAACCGTTCCTCGTCTGTACAAACAGGCGCGACCGGGATCGGATTACGCGCATTCATTGAAACTGCTGAAAGACTTCAAGGCTGAGCATCCCGGCACGCCGACCAAAAGCGGCTTGATGGTCGGCTTGGGCGAAACCAATGAAGAAATTCTTGAGGTCATGAAGGATCTGCGCGCGCACGACGTGGATATGCTGACGGTCGGGCAGTATTTGCAACCCTCCCCGCATCATTTGCCGGTGCTGCGCTACGTGACACCCGCTGAGTTCGACATGTTCGCGCGCGAAGCCGGGGAAATGGGTTTTCGCCACGCGGCGTGCGGGCCGATGGTGCGCTCGTCCTATCATGCCGATCAAATGGCGCATGGGGCAGGCGTCATCTAAAGGCGCTTTAGTTTGGGCTGCGCCCCAAGCAGTGCGGTTATTTTGCGGGCTTTAAACCCATCGCCAGCGTGTACTGATCGGTGCGCGCGGTATATTTCAAGCCCTTGGTCGCGGCCCACGTGGACACTTCGTAGTGCAGCGGGATAAGCCCGGTGTCGCCCATCACCATTTCCGCCGCCTGCTGGATCATGCCTTCGCGTTTCTTGTCGTCCATCGTGACCAGTGCATCCGTCAATAATTTGTCGAATGCAAGATTGGAATAGCGACCGCGGTTGTTGACGCCCATTCCTTTGGCGGGATCGTGGGTGGCCAACAGCGAACGCATGGCGGATCCCTGTTCGCCGGATTCGGTACCCCAGCCGAGCACCATGTAGCC
>JANLQC010000116.1:0-2708 GCA_031367575.1 Betaproteobacteria bacterium
CCGCAAATCACCATCGCTGAACACGCCGAGCAGGGTATCGTCCGCGTCCACCACCGCCGTCATCCCCAGACCCTTCTTGGACATCTCCATGATCGCCGCTGGCAGCAATGCGTCGGCGCGCACTTTGGGAATGCGCTCACCCACCACCATGACATCGCTGACATGCATCAACAGCCTGCGTCCCAATGAGCCGCCCGGATGATGCATGGCGTAGTCCTCTTCACCAAAACCGCGCGCGTCCAGCAGCGTCACAGCCAACGCATCACCCATGGCGAGCGTCGCGGTGGTGCTTGCGGTCGGGGCGAGATTCAATGGGCAGGCTTCCTTTTCGACACCCGCATCGAGATGCACCGTGGCCGCTTCGGCCAGCGTGGAATTTGCCCTGCCGGTGATGGCGATAATCGGCGTGCCGCGGCGTTTCAATTGCGGCAGGATTTTGAGGATTTCATCGGATTCGCCCGAGTTTGAAATCGCGATCACCACGTCGCCCGCCGCGATCATGCCCAGATCGCCGTGGCTCGCTTCGCCGGGATGCATGAAAAACGCCGGCGTGCCGGTTGACGAAAGCGTCGAGGCGATCTTGCCGCCGATATGGCCGCTCTTGCCCATGCCGGTGACCACCACACGCCCCTTGTTCGCGACCGCCTCAAAAAGCAGCTTGTGCGCCGCCAGAAATGCGTCGCCCAATTTGTGCGACAGCGCGTACACCGCGTCGGCTTCAATGGTCATGGTCTCGCGCGCAAGCGCCAGCGTGCGATCAACATCTGCAATGGAACGAGGTTGTAATAGACTCTGCATGTTCACATTGTAATGTCATCCTTCGCTTCCCTCCCAACCAAAAGCGTCCTTAATCAATGACCACCGAGGCCACATTACCGCTCGTCGTAATCCTGCTCGCGACCGCCGTGGTAATGGTGGTCGTGTTCCGCCGCCTGCGAATGCCGGCGATTCTGGGGTACCTGCTGGTGGGGGTATTGATCGGGCCGCACGCATTGGGCGCGGTGCCGGATACGCCGGGGACACGCTACCTTGCTGAATTCGGTGTGGTGTTCCTGATGTTCTCGATTGGCCTCGAATTTTCATTGCCGCAATTGGTATCAATGCGCAAAGTGGTATTGGGTTTTGGCGTCCTGCAGGTTGGCATTTCCATGCTCATGGTCATCGGTATTGCGATGCTGGCGGGGCAATCCTGGCAGTCGGGATTGATCCTTGGCGGCATTCTCGCCATGTCGTCAACGGCAATCATCACCAAAGTATTGGCGGAGCAAACCCAGCTTCATTCGCCGCATGGCAAGCAGATCATGGGTGTGCTGCTGTTTCAGGATTTGGCGGTCATTCCGCTATTGGTGTTGATCCCGGCGCTGGCGCTTTCGGGTGAGCAAATCGCCATTGAAATCGGCGCGGCACTGCTCAAGGCGGCCGCGGTGCTGGCCGTCATTCTGTTGCTCGGCCAACGCATCATGCGTTCACTCTTTCACCTGATCGCGGCACAGAAATCGTCCGAGTTGTTTGTGCTCGCGGTGCTGCTGGTCACGCTCGGGCTCGCGTGGGCGACCGAGGCGTCGGGATTGTCATTGGCGCTGGGTGCGTTTCTTGCCGGCATGCTGATTTCGGAAACCGAATACCGCTATCAGGTTGAGGATTACATCAAGCCGTTTCGCGATGTATTGCTGGGACTTTTTTTCATCACCATCGGCATGCTGCTCAATTTGCGCGAAGTATGGGATCGCTGGCCGATTGTGCTGGCGGTGCTGGTTTCGTTGATCACGTTGAAATTCTTGCTGATCACACTGCTTGCGCTACTGATGAAAAACGACAAGGCGGTGGCGCTGCGTTGCGCGTTGGCGCTGGCCCCGGCGGGTGAATTCGGTTTTGTGTTGCTGTCGCTCGCCGGACGGCAGCTTGCGCTGACCGAACCGGTCATGCAGGTTGTGCTGGCCGCGATGCTGATTTCGATGCTGCTTTCACCCTTGATACTGGCCTACAGCGACAAAATCGTGATGCGGCTGGTGGCCGGAGAATGGGAGGCGCGCGCGGTGCAATTGCAGCAGCTTGCGATCAAGTCGATGAACAAGAAACAGCACGTGATCATTTGCGGGTATGGCCGATCCGGGCAAAGCCTCGCGCGCTTTCTGGAACAGGAAAAAATTTCCATCATCGCGCTCGACGCCGACCCGATGCGCGTCAAGCAGGCGGCGGCGGCGGGCGACTCCGTCATGTTCGGCGATGCCGCGCGCCAGGAAGTTCTAACGGCGGCCGGTTTGCCACGCGCCTCGGCGGTGGTGGTGAGTTTTGCCGATACCCACGCTGCCCTGTCGATACTTTCGCATGTGCGGGCGTTGCGCGCCGATGTGCCGGTGATCGTGCGCACGTTCGACGACAGCGATGTCGAAAAACTGCGCGCGGCCGGTGCGGCGGAAATCGTTGCAGAAGTGGTTGAGGGCTCATTGATGCTGGCGACCCAAACGATGTTGCAGCTGGGTGTGCCATTGAACAAAGTGTTGCTGCGCTTGAAACAGGTTCGCGGTGAACGCTATGAATTGATGCGCGGCTTTTTTCCCGGTGCCACCGACATGGACGATGCGCAATTCGATCTCCAGCAGCCGCGCATGCAATCGATCAGTATCGATAGCGGCGCGGCGGCGGTGGGAAAAAGTATCGCATCGCAACGCTTCGATGAGATCGGCATTCGTCTATCGGCGTTGCGG
>JANLQC010000356.1:0-1556 GCA_031367575.1 Betaproteobacteria bacterium
GCCATTGACGCCAACAAACTCGAGGCCGAACTCGGTTGGCGCGCGCAGGAAAATTTTGAAAGCGGCATTCGCAAGACGGTGCAGTGGTACCTCGACAATGAAGAATGGGTGCAGGGTGTCACGCGCGGCGATTACCGGCAATGGATGCAACAGCAATACGGAACAAAGGCCGCCGCATGAATGGCAATATCAATCGCAAGGGCATCATTTTGGCCGGGGGCAGCGGCACCCGGTTATATCCCGTTACGCAGGTGGTCTCGAAGCAACTGCTGCCGATTTACGACAAGCCGATGGTCTATTACCCGCTGACAACGTTGATGTTGGCCGGCATTCGCGACATTCTCATCATCTCGACTCCGCACGACACGCCGCAGTTCCAGGAATTGCTCGGTGACGGAAAACGCTGGGGACTGTCGCTCGCGTACGCCGTCCAGCCATCACCCGACGGGCTCGCGCAGGCCTTTCACATCGGCAGGAATTTTCTGGGCGATGACCATTCGGCGTTGATCCTCGGCGACAATATTTTCTACGGCCACGATCTCTCGGTGTCGCTGCATCGCGCGCATGAAAAGACCAGCGGTGCAACGGTATTTGCCTATCCGGTGCATGATCCCGAACGCTATGGCGTGGCCGAATTCGACGCAAGCGGCAAGGTGATCTCGCTGGAGGAAAAGCCCGCCCAACCGAAATCGCGCTATGCCGTGACCGGCATTTATTTTTACGACAATCAGGTGTGCGAACTGGCGGCGGCATTGAAACCGTCCGCACGCGGCGAACTCGAAATCACCGACCTGAATCGCCTCTATTTGCAGCACGGCTCCCTGACTTGCGAAGTGATGGGGCGCGGCATGGCGTGGCTCGATACCGGCACCCATGAGTCGCTGCTGGAGGCGTCGCAATACATTGCCACCATCGAGCGTCGCCAGGGCCTCAAAGTTGCGTGCCCGGAAGAAATCGCCTACCGGCGCGGCTGGATTTCCGCGACTGATATCGAGAAACTCGCCCAGCCGATGCTGAAGAATGGTTACGGGCAATACCTGATGCAGATGCTCACCGAACGCGTGTTTTGAAAGCGGCGCGATGAACATTACCGACACCGCCATTGCGGACGTAAAAATCATCGAGCCGAAAGTATTTGGCGACGAGCGCGGCTTTTTCTTTGAGAGTTTTAGCGAACGCGCATTCCGTGACGCCATGGGGTTGCAGGGCGCAAACGTATCCTTCGTTCAGGACAATCACTCCAAATCGGTCAGAGGCGTATTGCGCGGCCTGCACTATCAGGTGCAGCAAGCGCAAGGCAAACTGGTGCGCGTGGTGGCAGGCGAAGTGTTTGATGTGGCCGTCGATATTCGTCGATCATCGCCGACGTTCGGCAAGCATGTCGCGCTTCGATTGTCGGCCGAAAACAAACGCATGCTGTGGGTGCCCGCCGGTTTTGCGCATGGTTTTCTGGTGACGTCCGCATCGGCAGAATTTCTTTACAAGACCACCGATTACTACGCGCCGCAATTTGATCGCAGTCTGCTTTGGAATGATCCCGCGCTCGGTATTGATTG
>JANLQC010000122.1:0-2214 GCA_031367575.1 Betaproteobacteria bacterium
ACATTCGACCGCGCCAAGCCCGACGGCAGCCGCGATTCGACCAATACTTTTTCCAGCGAAGCATTGCGGGAACTCGCCGACATCTGTGCCGCGCTCAAGGCCAAACCACCGAAGGGGCTCGCGATTCAATCCGCCAAGGACAACGGCTTCGCGGCCGGGGCCGATATTGATGAATTCACCACACTGAAAAATGCCGACGAGGCGTTCGCTTTCACCAGACTCGGCAACGATGTATTCGATCAAGTTGAGGCATTGCCTTTTCCCACGCTCGCACTGATCCACGGCTTTTGCATGGGCGGCGGCACCGAGTTGGCGCTCGCGTGCAAATACCGCATTGCCGACGATGGCGCGAAAACCAAAATGGCATTGCCGGAAGTGATGATCGGCATCGTGCCCGGCTGGGGTGGTGCAAAACGGATGCCGAAATTGATTGGTGCCGCGCAGGCGTTGGATTTGATGTTGACCGGACGCGCGGTCGATGGCCGTCGCGCGAAATCGATGGGTCTGGTCGATGTGTTGACACCGCGACGCCACTTCGCGAACGCCGCGAAAATGCTGCTCACGAAGCCACCCGCGCCGCACCAACCGGTGTTCAAACACGCTGTCACCAACTGGCCTATCGTTCGTGATTTTGTCGCGCGCGCATCGCTGAAACAAGTCGCCAAACGCGCGCGCAAGGATCACTATCCGGCACCCTACGCAATCATTGATCTCTGGCAGAACTACGAAGGTGACCCGCGAAAGGTGCCGCAGGATCATCCCTATTCGATTTCCGGCATTGCCAAACATCCGACCACCGCCAACCTGATTCGCATTTTCAAACTGCAGGATCGGATGAAAGGTCTCGGCATGGGAGATTGTGCCATCAAGCATGTGCATGTGGTGGGCGCGGGTGTGAGGGGTGGTGACATCGCGGCGTGGTGTGCATTCAAGGGATTCACGGTGACGTTGCAGGATCTCGATTGCGCACGCATCGCGCCCGCCATCAAGCGCGCGACCGAGATGTTCAAGAAGCGTTTGAAACTCGCGCATCTGGTGCAAGCCGCGATGGATCGCCTCGTTCCTGACGTGACCGGCGACGGCGCGAACCACTGCGATTTGGTCATTGAGGCAATTGTCGAGAACGCGGAAATTAAACAAAAACTCTATGCGGCACTTGAGCCAAAATTGAAATCGACCGCCATTCTCGCCACCAACACGTCGTCGATTCCATTGCAGGATCTTTCGCAAGGATTGGCGAAACCGGAACGCCTCGTCGGCATCCATTTTTTCAATCCGGTCGCGCAAATGATGCTGGTCGAAATCGTTCAGGGGCCGCAAACCGCCGCAGAGGTTATGACACGCGCGCAGGCGTTCGTGAAAAAAATCGACAAGCTGCCGCTGCCGGTGAAATCCGCGCCCGGTTTTCTGGTGAACCGCATCCTCACGCCCTACATGACCGAAGCGCAGGTGATGCTCGAAGAAGGCATTCCGGCCGAGACCATCGACGCCGCCGCGCGCGATTTCGGCATGCCGATGGGCCCCATCGAATTGGCCGATACCGTGGGTCTCGATGTCGGCCTCGCGGTGGGAAAAGAACTCGCGAAACCCGGCGCGCCGCAACCGAAAAAAATTCAGGAACTGGTCGCCGCGAAAAAGCTCGGCAAGAAAACCGGCGAAGGCTTTTACAAATGGATCGATGGTAAACCGCAGAAAACAAATGCGGTCAGCCCGGCAGATTTAACGCCGCTATGGATGCGCATGACGCTGCCCGCCGTCAATGAAGCCGTTGCGTGCGTGCGTGAAGGCATCGTGGTTGACGCCGATCTCTGCGACGCCGGCGTCATTTTCGGCACCGGTTTCGCCCCGCATCGCGGCGGGCCGATCAATTATCTACGCGCCGCCGGAAAGGAAACACTGCTTGCCGAGATGAAAGTGCTCGAACAAAAATATGGCGCGCGCTTTGCCGCTGACCGTGGTTGGCAATCGATTTACTGATCCAGCAGTCAACCCCGTTGGCGATTGCCCCAATACCCTTTCCCCGCGAAGGCGGAGATCCAAGTTTGCGCTGAGTGAGCCGCGAAACTTGGACCCCGCCTTCACGGGGAAAGCACAAGTACTCAACATGGCTGGCTACCGAATCAAGAGTGGAAGGATCGAAATGAGTCAGGCAATGTCACTGTGGCTGAAGCTGAAGGACAAGCCGTTCGGTAAATGGCTGTACTCGCAAATCCT
>JANLQC010000145.1:0-4324 GCA_031367575.1 Betaproteobacteria bacterium
GAGTTCCGCAAGCGGGGCGAGCCCGGCATTTGCTTTACTAAATGCATCGGCATTGCGTTCACCGCAGTTTTTCGCCTCGACCGGCGATGTCTGGGAATGGTGCGCGTCTGCATTCGCGCCGTATCCGGGATTTTCCGCAGCGCGATACCGCGATTATTCTGAGCCATGGTTTCACACCCATCAGGTGCTCAAGGGCGGTTCATTTGCGACACATCCGCGCCTGAAATATCCGCAGTATAGGAATTTTTATACCAGGGACCGGTGCGACATGTTTTGCGGCTTTCGTTCTTGCGCAATCACGTAAATGCGCCACGTTCTGGGATAAAATTCGCGTTGGCGGGTCTCCCCGCATTCAATCTTTGTGAATCTGGTCAGGTCGGGAACGAAGCAGCCACAGCGAAGTAATTGAAGTGCCGGGGGTCAGGCTCGCCATAAATTGCTTCGATTAAAGTGCAACGTCGCTTTTGTCGATTTTGTCAGGGATACCACGCGGCACCGTCGGCGTGGTATCGACCGACAAGCGGAAACACTTATTGCCGCAATGCCATTTTTCAGTCGCAGGCCGGTCTACCCACCTCATTTCAGTCGATGGCTCATCAAGTACTTGCCCGCACGTGGCGCCCACGCAATTTTGCTGATGTGATCGGTCAGGATCATGTTGTGCGGGCGTTGACCAACGCACTCGGATCCGGCCGCATTCATCACGCCTATCTTTTCACGGGCACCCGCGGCGTTGGCAAAACCACGCTGGCGCGGATCCTGGCCAAAGCACTCAATTGCGAAACCGGTGTGACCGCCACGCCCTGCGGAGTGTGTTCGGCATGTATCGACATTGACGCTGGCCGTTTTGTGGATTTGCTGGAAGTTGATGCCGCGACCAATACCAAGGTCGATGAGATGCGCGAACTTCTTGAAACCGCGCAATACGCACCGGCATCGGGCCGCTACAAAGTGTATATCATCGACGAAGTTCACATGCTGTCCAAGTCCGCATTCAATTCGATGCTGAAAACGCTGGAAGAGCCGCCCGGACATGTGGAGTTCATCCTTGCCACGACAGATCCGCAAAAGCTGCCGATCACGGTGCTCTCGCGCTGTTTGCAATTCAATCTCAAGAATCTGCCGACTCCGTTGCTGGTCGGACACTTGACGAAAATTCTCGGTGCCGAAAAAATCGAATTTGAACCACCGGCACTGGACATGCTGGCGCGCGCGGCGGAAGGCAGCGTGCGCGATTCGCTATCGCTGCTGGATCAGGCTATTGCCGATGGTGCGGGCGAAGTTCGTGCTGACCATGTGGCCGCGATGCTGGGGGCGCTCGATCAAAGCTACTTGTATTCAATCCTCGAATGCCTCGCCAACCGGGATGCGAAACGCCTGATCGGTGAAATTGAGCAGTTGGCGGCGCGAAGTGTTTCGTTTGACATTACGTTGAAGGATTTGTCTTCATTGTTGTCGAGGATTGCGCTGACACAAAGCGTGGGCAAAGAAATGGCAGGGCCGGATGACGCCGTGAAAAATCAGAATCTTGCCAACATATTGTCGTCCGCACAGATCCAGCTCTACTACCAGATTGCGCTGCTGGGCCGGCGTGATTTGTCGTTGGCACCCGATGAACAGTCGGGTTTCACCATGACGATGCTGCGCATGCTGGCGTTTGCCCCGGACGGGCGATCCGGGCGACCCAATGACACGGTAGATACGTCTGAATCCCGCACAGCGCCATACGCGGGATCGGGAACAGGACATATTGCCGCTGCATCGACAGGGGCGGATTATGCGGTGGAGGGCAAGACATCCAGCATTGGCGGGCATCTTGGACCAAAAATGGGGCCAAAAATAGGGCCAAAAATAGCCAAAGCACAAGTAACCACGCGGACTTTGCCTGAGCAATATCAAAAAACTGAAACGTCATCGCAGGCAAAACCTGATTCGTTTGACGGCAATTGGCCGGTGTTTTTGGCAGGCTTAAACCTGAGTGGCCTCGCGGGTATGTTGGCCAGACAATGCGAGTTCAAGGCGTTCAATAACGGCGTGCTGGAATTGACACTTCCGAGTTCACATAAACATCTTGCGGAAAAGGCGTATCAGGAAAAACTTAAGTCCGAACTGATGCCACGCCTGGGCCACAACCTGCGAATGTTGATCGGGATCGGAGAATCGGTTGGTGCCAGTCTGGCGGCACACGAGGATCGTGAGCGATCACAGCAACAGCTGGCGGCTGAAGCGGCCATCGATGCGGATCCGTTCGTCAAACATTTACGGCAGGATTTCGGCGCGGAAGTCGTTCGTTCGTCGATTCGCCCGGCCAACTCCTGATTTTCAAACGACGCAACCACGCGATAGAGGCAATCAACATGATCAAGGGCGGATTGGGTGGCCTGATGAAGCAGGCCCAGCAGATGCAGGAAAACATGAAGAAAATGCAAGATCAATTGGCCACGATGGAAGTCGATGGCCAATCCGGTGGTGGCATGGTGAAAGTCGTGATGACCTGTCGCAACGACGTGAGGCGAGTGTCAATCGACGCCAGCGTCATGGACGACAAGGAAATGCTCGAAGATCTGATTGCGGCGGCAGTCAATGACGCAGTACGCAAGGCCGAGGCAACGACCCAGGAAAAGATGGGTGGATTTACCTCAGGGCTCAATTTGCCGCCCGGCATGAAATTACCGTTTTGAGGTCTTCATTCAGTTTTCGCTCTGCGCGTTTTCGCTTTTTTCAATGAGATCACCTTCTTCGCTTGATGCGTTGATACTGGCACTTCGTTGTTTGCCCGGGGTTGGGCCGAAATCCGCACAGCGCATGGCCTACCACTTATTGCAGCGTGACCAGCAAGGTGCCACTCGCCTTGCAGACGCGATGAAAAGCGCCGTCGAGCGTGTTCGCCATTGCGCAATGTGCAATACCTTTACCGAATCGGAAATTTGCGAGATTTGCTTATCACTCAAACGCGACAAGTCTCTGCTATGCGTTGTAGAGACACCCGGAGATTTGCTGATGATGGAACAGACGCAAAGTTTTCGCGGACTCTATTTTGTGTTGATGGGGCGGCTGTCGCCGCTCGATGGAATTGGCCCGCGCGAGATTCATCTTGATCGTTTGCAACGGCGATTCGCAGACGGCATCGTCAAGGAAGTCATACTCGCCACAAATTTTACCGTTGAAGGTGAAGCAACCGCCCATTACATCGGCGAAATGGTGGGAGAGTTTGGCCTAAGAGTAACGCGAATCGCGCGGGGTTTGCCGGTTGGCGGAGAGTTGGAACATGTCGACAGCGGTACGCTCGCACAGGCACTGATTGAACGGCGCACGATTTAGCGCGGTGCTAAGTGGTTGTCGTTGATGTCGGCAGAAACCATGCGGCAGTCCGCTTCCATATTGAGATGATAAAACGGAAGAGTCTGGGCAGTATCCAGATTGCGATTAGTAAAAAGAGCAAAAGCATCAAGAGAAACACGATTGGATTTTGAATCGCCATCCATAGTCCGCCCAGCACGGCAGCTTCTTCGGTGAACGATGCCGTCCAGTTGCTGACCGGTTCTGGTGACGTGTTTATCGCCGCCCGTCCACCCGCTTTCAAGAAGTGCGTTCCCGCGGTGATACTGCCGCCCACCAATGCCGCCGCAAGCGACCATGCCTCTCCGTCGCTGGCACCAATCACGCCCGCAGCAAGTAACGCGCCGGCGGGGATGCGTATGAATGTGTGAATGGCGTCCCAAAGTGAATCCAGCCCGGGAATTTTGTCGGCAAAAAATTCGATGAAGAGTAGAAATCCGGTTGCGCCCAGCACGATTGGATTGGAAAGTACATGGAACGCCTGAGGCGGCTGCCAGCCGAAAAGGCTGAATCTTCCTGCCAAGCCGACAAGAAACAACACGGCGTAGAGGCGTATGCCGCTTGCCCACGCCAGTGCGGCGGCCATTGCAATGTTGGCGAGTTGATCCACGTCGGGCTTTCGGAAATGTATGGAAATGTGAATATCGTAACGCACACTGGAAAATTTCGACGACGAGTCGACGACGAGAATTGCATGGAAAAGTCGAAAGTATGTTGACCAAGTTACCGCAATATGTCTATAATTGCGGTTCTTCGGAATTCATGTGAAGTTGCAGGAATTAAGCTGAATCGGGCGCGGGGTGGAGCAGTCTGGCAGCTCGTCGGGCTCATAACCCGAAGGTCGCAGGTTCAAATCCTGCCCCCGCAACCAAAATGAATTTTCGTTGTTGTATTTATTGCTCTTTAAAAATTTGACAATCGATAAAGGTGGGCACGGGATGTGGAGGTGCCCTGGATTGACGCGTGGATGCCTGTTAAAGGGTGA
>JANLQC010000167.1:0-2424 GCA_031367575.1 Betaproteobacteria bacterium
CACGATAAACAGGTAGCCGCCTTCAACCCAGTCAACCGGGGCATCGGCATCGCCGACGGCCATTGTTTGCGGGAATGACTTGATGAAATCAATCGAGAAATTCGACATGTCGATATTCTCGGGACATGAGAACAGGCGCCGCGCACCGCCCGAGGCGCGTAAGGTCGAGCAGAACTCATATGCGGGATCGGGCTCGATCACGACCACTGACATCGACGGCGCGAGCGACTTGAGAAAATACGCGGTGGCCGAACCCATGATGCCACCACCGATGATGGCGGCGTCGAATATGCGATTGGGTTCAGACAACAATATCGCTCCCTCGGTGGCGCGGCGCACGTCTGAAAATCCGCATCGAGAGAAATGCCGATGAATCCCTTGCGGCCACGCGAAAAATATTTGGTGCCCGGAGCCGGAATCGAACCGGCACGGCAGTTTGACCCGCCGACGGATTTTAAGTCCGTTGTGTCTACCTATTTCACCATCCGGGCATGCGTGTTCGCGACGCAATAGCCGAATTTTACGCCATCCTGTTTCGCAGCCACCGCATCAAGGCACCCACCAGCGGCAACTTTTCATACAGCTCGCCTGCCGCGTCCCAGTAATCGCGGTGATACGCCACGCGTCCGTCGGCATCAAAGCGGATGTGCGAGGCACCGTGGATCCGCCGCGTCAATTGTGGCTTCAATGACTTCAGGCGAAAATCGAAGTCCCAGATCAGCAATGCGCCGTGCGACTGTTCAATGGTCTCGACGATCGTGAACGTGGGCGCATCAAGACGCACCAACATGTCGGCGAAAATGCGGTGGATTTTTTCGATGCCGCGCACATCGTTGAACGGGTCGCGAAACGTCGCCTCAGTGGCGTATAGCGCCGCGATTTCATCGACCGATTGCGGTGTCAATGTTTGCCAGTATTCCACCAGCCTCAAGAGTGCGGCGCTTGGTGGTTTGTTCATAACTTTGTCGATTTTTTCACTGCCGGAAAATACAGCGCATACGGCAGACTTTGCAGCGTTTTCAACATGCGGGTAAATGTTTTTGGGAAGTGAATTTCAAATTCACCCTTGCCCAATCCCTTGATGATTTCCCCGGCCGCTTCATCGGGCGTGATGAGATACGGCATCTCGAAATCGTTCTTGTCGGTCATCGGTGTCTTGACGAAGCCTGGGCTGATCAGGTAGACATCGAGCCCCTTGTCCTTCAGATCCAGATAAAGCGTTTCGGCAAGATTGATCAGTGCCGCTTTGCTCGGGCCGTACACAAGACTCTTGGGCAGCCCGCGATAGCCGGCCACACTCGCCACCAGCGCAATGCCGCCCGCCTTTGCCTGCATCAGACGCGGAATCACGATCGATAGTCCATTGAGACACCCTTGCCAATTGACCGCGACCATTTGCGCCGCCACCTTGAGATCAAGTTCCCATGCGCGCATGGCCGTGTAATTTCCCGCCATGAAAATGACCAGATCGTAGCCGCCCCAATTCGCCACCAATTTTTTTTCGGCGGCGGCAATGGTTTTGACATCGGTAATATCGAGCGGCAACACCAACGCGCGCGTCGCATCCATCGGCGATGCCAGCGTGGCCAGTGCGCCTTCGTTGCGCGCCGACAACGCGACTCTGGCCCCGAGCGTATGCAGCTTTTCCGCCAGTGCGGCACCGATACCGCTGGACGCACCGATGATCCAGATACGCTTCTGCGACCAGTCGGTTATTTTTGGATTAAGGGACATTTTTTCCTGATCAAGGTTGCGTTGAATTCATTATTTCTAACGGGATAATTCTAAAAACCGTCATGACGGGGTTGGCCGGGATCCAGTCCTGCGTAACTCATTGGACTTACGCTGGGCTGGATTCCGGCCTACGCCGGAATGACGGAAAGAATTGAAGCCTTCCTACTTGGGTACTTCTATTTACTCCCAATTCTCGTCATCCACCAGCACTGGTGCGCCTCTTCCGACATAAATGCTCGAAACACCGCGCCAGTGCTGGTGTTTGCCAATCCAAATTACACGCTCGCCCTTTCATCGCTTGTCCTTTCATCGCTCGCCCTTTCATCGCTTGCCCTTTCATCGCTTGTCCTTTCATCGCTCGCCCTTTCATCGCTTGCCCTTTCATCGCTTGCGGAAAAATATCGTAATCTCGGCGAAGGTCACACCGAGTTTTGACATCGTTGTGCGATTGACAAGTGTCTTGTCATCGATCATCCACATCCAATCGTCCATGTTCATCTGGTAGCCGCCAACGTCGTTGGGCAACTTCAAAACGTAGCGCCATTGCAGCGCATTGCCGGCGGCAACGCCTTGTGCCTCGCCGATCACGTCGGCGGCGGTGCCGAGGTAGCGGTCGCCGATCTTGCGGATTTTCCAGACGCGTTTCTCGGTCTTGCCATCCGACCATTGGAACGATTCATCCAACACGCC
>JANLQC010000178.1:0-5276 GCA_031367575.1 Betaproteobacteria bacterium
TTCAAACATGCCGACTAATCACTCATCAACGAAAAATGGATTCCCGCCGAAGCCTGCCCTCGAATGCTTGAATCGGGGGCGGGAATGACGGTGAAATTATTTCTTCGGCGGTGCCGAAAACGCGCCCGCCGTTTTCAGCGCCGCAACCTTCGCATCGTCATAGCCGAGCACGTTCTTCAACACTTCATCGGTATGCTCACCCAGCAGCGGCGAACGCTCGATCTTGGCCGGTGACGCGGAGAGTTTGATCGGCATGCCGACGTTCCACCATTTGCCGCGCTGCGGGTGATCGAGCTCCACGTACATGTCGCGTCCGCGCACATGCTCGTCGGTGGCCAGATCTTCGGTGGACATGATCGGCCCGCACGGCACATCGAGCGGATTGAAAATCGCCATCACTTCGCGTTTAGTGTATTTGGCGGCGAATTTATTGAGCAACGTCCACATCAATTGCTGGTTCTTGCGGCGCTCGCTGATAGTGGCGAATTGCGCATCGCCCACCAGATCCGGCATCCCCAGTTCCAGGCCGACACGGCCCGCGAGTGCCGTCCACACCGCTTCCTGCACGACGACGTAAATCCAGTCATTCGCCCCGTGCGGTTTACAGTGAATCGCGTTGCCGAGTTGTCCGCCACCGGAATCATTGCCGGCGCGCGGCACCTCGCCCATGTTCTGATAGGTCGGCACTGAATATTCGGCGAGGGGCTGGCGGGTCAGGCGTTGGTGATCGCGAAATTTGACGCGACACAGATTCATCACGCCATCCATCATCGCCACTTCCACGTACTGGCCTTCGCCGGTGCGATTGGCTTGATGCAATGCCGCGAGCAAACCGATCGCCAGATGCAGCCCGGTGCCGGTGTCACCGATTTGCGCGCCGGTGACATAAGGTGGGCTATCCGGCATGCCGGTGGTGCTCATCGAGCCGCCCATCGCCTGTGCAACATTTTCGTATGCCTTGAATTCAGCATAGGGGCCGGACGAGCCAAAACCCTTGATCGAGCCGACGACAATTTTTGGATTGATCTCGTGGATTTTTTCCCAGGTGAAGCCCAATCGCTCGAGCACGCCGGGCCCGAAATTTTCCATCATGATGTCGCACTTTTTCAGCAGGTCGACGAACACGACTTTGCCTTCGGGCGATTTCATGTTGACGGTGATCGAACGCTTGTTGCAATTCAGCATGGTGAAATAAAGACTGTCGGCCCCCGGCACATCGCGCAACTGGCCGCGTGTGGCATCGCCCTGCGGCGGCTCGAACTTGATCACGTCGGCCCCCATCCACGCCAGCAATTGCGAACAGGTCGGCCCGGCCTGCACGTGGGTCATGTCTAGAATTCTGATTCCTTTAAGTGCTTCCATTCTGTTTTGCTCTCCAAAAATTCCCGGTCGCGGCTAAGTGAAAGGCAACCGCCCCGCCAATCGGTTTGATTATTTCTTTTTCGCACTCTGTGGATTCAGGCTGGTGATGCGGCCGCTTTCAGTGCCCGCCGTTTCATCGATGACCGCATTGATGAGCGTGGGCTTTTTAGAGCGGATGGCTTCTTCCATGGCGTTGCGCAACTCGACCGGTGTGGTCGCATTCACACCCACGCCGCCAAACGCCTCCATCAGTTTGTCGTAGCGCGCGCCTTTGACGAACACCGTCGGTGCCAGATCCTTGCCGCCGGTCGGATTGACATCGGTGCCGCGATAGACACCGTTGTTGTTCATCACCACCACGCACACCGGCAAATTGTAGCGGCAGATGGTCTCGACTTCCATGCCGGAAAAGCCGAACGCACTATCGCCCTCGATGGCGATCACCGATTCGCCCGTTTCCACCGCCGCCGCGACGGCAAAGCCCATGCCGATGCCCATGATGCCCCAGGTACCGACATCAAGCCGTTTGCGCGGCTGGTACATATCGACAATGCTGCGGGTGAAATCGAGCGCGTTGGCACCTTCGTTGACCAGCATCGCGCTCGGGTTGGCTTTGACGATATCGCGCACCACATTCAACGCGCTGTGGAAATTCATCGGCACCGGGTTCCTGGCGAGTGTCGCGGCCAACTTGGCGACGTTCTTGTTCTTGCGCTCGGTGATGGCACCGATCCACTCGGGTGATGGCTTGATCCAACTGCCGCCGATGGTGTTCAGCATTGCTGAGACGCAGGAGCCAATGTCACCCACCAGTGGCGCATCAATGGCGACGTTGCTGTCCGCCTCGGTCGGCGAAATATCGATCTGGATGAACTTCTGGTGGCCCCATTGTTTGTGATTCTTGCCTCCCCAGGTCTTGCCTTTGCCGTGCGACAGGAGCCAATTCAGGCGCGCGCCGATCAGCACCACCACATCCGCCTCAGGCAGCACGTAGGATCGTGCCGCCGACGCACATTGCGCGTGCGTGTCCGGCAACAAGCCCTTGGCCATCGACATCGGCAGGTAGGGGATGCCGGTTTTTTCAATCAGGGCGCGAATGTCCGCATCGGCCTGCGCGTAGGCGGCCCCCTTGCCGAGCAGGATCAGCGGACGCTTGGCGCCTTTGAGGAGATCGAGCGCTCGCTTGATCGCCTCTGGCGCGGGAATCTGGCGCGGTGCCGGATCGACCACTTTGATGAGCGAATCGTTGCCGGCCACCGCGTCCATCGTCTGCGCGAACAATTTTGCCGGCAAATCCAGATATACGCCACCCGGACGGCCGGACACCGCTGCCCGAATGGCGCGCGCGACGCCAACGCCGATGTCCTCAGCGTGCAGCACGCGAAACGCGGCCTTGCAGAGCGGCTTGGCGATGGCAAGCTGATCCATCTCTTCGTAGTCGCCCTGTTGCAAATCGACGATCTCACGTTCGCTGGAGCCGCTGATGAGAATCATCGGAAAGCAGTTGGTGGTGGCATTGGTCAGGGCCGTCAGGCCATTGAGAAAGCCGGGTGCCGACACCGTAAGGCAGACGCCCGGCTTCTGGGTGATGAAGCCCGCGATCGCCGCCGCATTGCCGGCATTTTGCTCATGGCGAAACGAAATCACCCGAATGCCTTCTGCTTGCGCCATGCGTGTCAGATCCGTGATCGGAATGCCGGGCAGGCCGTAAATGGTGTTGATGCCATTGAGTTTCAGGGCGTCGATGACGAGGTGAAAACCATCGGTCATGACCGGTTCGATGGGGTGGATGATGGCGGCGCCTGCAATCGCGGGGGCTTCGTTTGTACCCATGAGTTTCTCCTGTCGGTGGCGGTTGCTGAAATTCAATTGCCAAAGGTTTCGAACGCTGAGTTATTCTTGATATGCGTCAAGGCTCGAAAATCGCTAGAATTCACATTGACTGGCGCATCATAAAAAATGCCAAAACGGTTGCGCCTTGATGCCCGTCAATAGTCCGTTCCATGTCAATTTTCTGATCGAAACCCGCCACCATGACATTACTCATTTCGCATCCGCAACGCGACGCAATTCGCACCCAGTTGGCCAAAAATATCGTGCTGCGCACGTTGAAGCCGCGCGCCTTTGCCGATCTCGAAAAACACCTCACCATCACCGAACACAAGAAGGGCGACCTGTTGCTAGGACAGGGCGACCATCAGATGGCCCAGTACTTCATTCTCGAAGGCATCCTGAAGCGGGTGGTGGCCAGTCAGGATGGCAAGGAAATGATCCTGCGTTTTTCCAAGGAAGACGACATGGATACCAGCTATGCGGCGTGGCGGCTGCGCACACCGGCACCGTACACCATTCGCTCCGTCATCAAATCGCGCGTGGCGCAATTGCCGATGGAAGTCTGGGTCGAGTTTCTCGATAAACACCCATCGGCAAAAGATGATTTTGAATACGAAGTCATGCATCTGATGTCGGAAGTGATGGCGCACACCATCACCTTGCATTTGCTCGATGCGGCCGGGCGCGTGCAGCGATTTCTGCGCAAACACCCCGATCTTTATGAGCGCGTGCCGATGAAGGAACTCGCGTCGCATTTGAATCTTTCGGCCGAGACACTTTCGCGCCTGAAACAAAAAGGCAAGGTGCAGGCAATTCTCGAACGCTGAGCAACATCGTTTTCAGCGCGTAATTCCATTTCAATTTCAGAATTGTCCCTATCGTCCGCGCAATTTTGAAATGCCCGCGCTGAGCGGTGCCCAAAACAACATCACCAACGCCAGAACCGTGATGCTCGCCACCAGGCCATTGGCAAAAAATATCGACATCGTGCCCTGCGACATCAGCATCGATTGGCGGAAGGCATCCTCGGCGCGATCCCCCAATACCAGCGCCAGCACCAGCGGTGCCAACGGGTAATCGAGTTTCTTGAACACGTAACCGACGACACCAAATATCACCATCAGCCAGACATCGAACATCGAACCATGCACGGTGTAGGCACCAATGGCACAGATGACCAAAATCACCGGTGCGACGATCGAAAACGGTATGCGCAGGATGGCGGCGAAGAACGGTACTGTCGTCAACACCACGATCAATCCGGCGATGTTGCCGAGATACATCGAGGCGATCAATCCCCAGACAAATTCCTTTTGCTCCTGAAACAGCAGCGGGCCGGGTTGCAAGCCCCAAATCAGCAAGCCGCCGAGCAATACCGCCGCCGTCGGCGAGCCGGGAATTCCAAGGGTCAGCATCGGCAGCAACGCCGCCGTACCGGCCGCGTGCGCGGCGGTTTCCGGCGCGATCACGCCTTCCATTTCGCCCTTGCCGAAGTTTGCGCCATTGGGCGACATGCTTTTCGCCACGCCGTACCCCATGAACGAAGCCGGTGTTGCGCCGCCCGGTGTGATGCCCATCCAGCAACCGATCAGCGATGAACGCAATGAAGTTTTCCAGTATTTCGGCAGTTGCTTCCAGGTGTCGATCACCACGCGCATTTTAATTTTGCCCTCCGCGCCTTTGAAGGCGAGACCTTCCTCGATCGTCAACAGAATTTCGCCGATGCCAAACAAACCGATGACGGCGATCAGGAAATCAAAGCCTTTGAGCAATTCGGTATAGCCGAATGTCATGCGCAATTGGCCGGTGACGGTATCGAGTCCGACCGCAGCCAATGCGAAGCCCATCATCATCGCGGCGATGGTTTTGAACGGCGAACCCTTGGACATGCCGACAAAACTGCAGAAGGTCAATAAATAGACGGCAAAATATTCCGGCGGCCCGAACCGCAACGCAAATTTCGCGACCAGCGGCGCGGTAAACGTGATCATCAACACCGCAACCAGCGCGCCGACGAACGACGAGGTAAACGCCGCCGTCAATGCTTCCCCGGCACGCCCCTGCTGCGCCATCGGATAGCC
>JANLQC010000202.1:0-2566 GCA_031367575.1 Betaproteobacteria bacterium
GCGCGGAAGAGAACCAGGTATCGAGTACGTCTTCGTCGCGGGTGAGGGTCTTGCCGCCAGACTTCGCCTTCGCCTCAACTTCATTGCGCGCAACAAATATGTTTCCCTCGGCGTCATACCACGCGGGAATTTGATGTCCCCACCAAAGCTGGCGTGAGATGCACCAATCCTGAATATTCTTGAGCCAATGGTTGTACGTCGCTGACCAATGCTCGGGAAAAAATTTCACCGCACCCGTTTCCACCGCATCAAGACCGCGTTCAGCGAGGCCATCCATCTTTACAAACCATTGATCGGTCAACATCGGCTCGACAATTACGCCGGTGCGGTCGGATCGCGGCACATTCAATTTGTGTTTTTTCTCCGAGACCAGCAGGCCCTGCGCCTCAAGGTCTTTCAATACTTGCTTGCGCGCAACGAATCTATCGAGTCCACGATACGCTTCCGGTGCTGCGTCATTGATCTTCGCATCGAGCGTAAGAATGCAAATCATCGGAAGCTTGTGACGCAGCCCAATGGCGTGATCATTGAGGTCATGTGCAGGCGTGATTTTCACGCAGCCGGTGCCAAATTCGCGATCCACATACGCGTCGGCAATGATCGGAATACTGCGTCCCGTCAACGGCAATTTCACGCGTTTGCCGATCAGCGACCGATAGCGATCATCATCAGGATGTACCGCCACCGCAACGTCACCGAGCATCGTTTCGGGACGCGTGGTCGCCACGACAAGACTGCCGTCACCGGATTCAAACGGATAACGAATCTCCCAAATCTTGCCATCCTCTTCCTCACTCACGACTTCCAGATCCGACACCGCAGTTCCCAGCACCGGATCCCAATTCACCAACCGCTTGCCGCGATAGATCAGACCCTGTTCATGCAGTCGCACGAACACCTCCACCACCGCGCGCGACATGGTTTCATCCATCGTGAAGTAGCCGGCCTGGTCTCCCTCGGTATCGGCAAATTCCCAATTGGCGGAGTCACCCAATCGCCGCATTTGGCGGGTGATGGTGGCACCCGATTCGCGCTTCCAATCCCACACGCGCTCGACGAATTTTTCGCGTCCCAGATCGTGACGTGATTTTCCCTCCGCCTGCAATTGCCGCTCAACCACAATCTGGGTTGCGATACCGGCGTGATCGGTGCCGACCACCCAATTGGTGTTGTCGCCTTTCATGCGGTGATAGCGGATCAGCGTATCCATCAACGTTTGCTGAAACGCATGGCCCATGTGCAGCGTGCCGGTCACGTTCGGCGGCGGCAACTGGATGCAGTACGGGGGTTTCGATGAATCCGGATCGATTTTGAAATAACCCGCCGCCTCCCATTGCGGATACCAATGGGATTCGATGGCGGCGGGATCGAATGACTTGGCGAGTGTATTCCCGAGCGCGCTGTCGGACGCACTCGACGGGGTATTTTGCGAACTGACGGCAGTGGCTTGGTTCATGAAACGCTTTGGTCTTTGAGGTTTGTTTGGGGCGCTGCGCCGCGTGAGAAGAGCGCGGAAAGTGTGTCGGCAGCAAGCTAAAAAAACGCGCGCGACGTATTGATCCTATTTTTGCCGCAGTTTGTCCGCGAGCACCGCGTTGACAACGTCGCCGATTTCATTGGCGATTTCCTGGCGCATGTCGCTGATGACGTAGGTGATGGCAGCGTTGATTTGCGTGGACAACTGTGCAGCGATGCGGTCTTCGAGTTTGCCCGCCAATTCGCGATCCAGTTTGCCGTAGACGCGGGTGAAAATTTCGTGGGACAACGTGTCGATTTCAAGGTCGGAAAGTTGTCCCACCAATGCGGAGGTATCGACCGGCGCGGGCGCCCAGTGCGGCGCATTGACGACCTCGGTCAGTAGCGGCACGTTGCGGTCATCGACCACATCGGCCGGGCGCGGCACAGTACTGTGCTTGCCCAGCAACGCATCGACCTTGCCGGCCAGTTCACGCTCGTTATCCACCATGGTTATCCATTGGCGTTCACGGTCACGTCGATGTGGGTGATCGCGAAACCGCGCGTTTTGTAAAATTTTGCACGCTCGCGTGCGCGCGCCCGATCCTCGTCGTCAGCCAGCACCACCTCGCGCAACGCGTCGAAACGGCTGAAGAACGGTGGCGGCTCGTCACCGAGGTTGAGGAGCGCTTCGTGGTGCGACAGGTTGGCGTCGTCAACCGCAATGATGATTGGCGTATCGGCGGCGAGTGCGTGGCCCGCCTTGACGTGCGGCACAAAGGAATACGGCGAAAACGTCCAGAGCGCGCGATCAAATTCGTCGGCCAATGCGGGCGTCGGCGCGTAGACGACAAGCTTGCGCCCGGCGTCAAAGGCCTTTTTTGCGAGCCGACAGGCGTAACGCACTTTATTGTCAACGTTGAAAAAGAATTTTATTTCGGTCACAGAGAAGTTAAACCTTGTATCCGCACCCGATTGATGCAAACGATCAATCCGGGTTCGGAAAGAAATTGCGTTGCATCCTAAATACTAAATTCCGGCGCGCTTGAACAGAAAATTTGCCAGCAACGGCACCGGTCGTCCGGTCGCACCTTGGTCCGCGCCCGATTTC
>JANLQC010000232.1:0-2679 GCA_031367575.1 Betaproteobacteria bacterium
GCCGTGGACGAAGGCCAAATTGTTTTCCAGCGTCTGCACCAGGTTCGGGGCGAGCGCGTCTTTGAGCAACACGGTCATGGCGCCATGCGCGTTCAAGTCGCGCGCTAAAATCGCTTTCTGGTCGCGCGTGTAGGCGACGACGATGCAGCCCAGGCGCTGTTTGAGATCGTCAATCGAGGTCGCAAGGCAGAAAATCGCCATCACTTCGGAAGCAACCACAATGTCGAATCCATCCTGGCGCGGATAGCCATTGCCGGGCCCGCCGAGCGATGCGGTGATTTCGCGCAGCGCGCGATCATTCATGTCCACCACGCGCTTCCACTGGATGCGGCGGATATCGATACCCAAATCATTGCCGTGATGAATGTGGTTGTCGATCAATGCGGCAAGCAGATTATTTGCCAGCGCAATGGCGGAAAAATCACCGGTGAAATGCAGATTGATATCTTCCATCGGCACAATCTGCGCATAACCGCCGCCGGCCGCGCCACCCTTGACACCAAACACCGGCCCGAGTGAGGGTTCGCGCAAACAGATCATTGCCTTCTTGCCGATGAAATTCAGCGCGTCACCCAGCCCGACCGTGGTCGTGGTCTTGCCTTCGCCTGCGGGCGTCGGGCTGATGGCGGTAACCAGGATGAGCTTGCCGTCTTTCTTGTTCTTGAGCGTGTCAAGAAAGGGCAATGAGACTTTTGCCTTGTAGTGCCCGTACGGTTCGAGGTGCTCTTCGCCGATCCCCAATTTTTCCTGAGCCAGTTTGGCAATTCGAACCATTTTCGCCGCTTGGGCAATTTCAATGTCGCTGGACATGGCTTTCTCCCGTGATTGTTTCTGTTGTTATTGACTGGCGGCATCCCGTTGCCCAACTGATTGTCAGCGCAACCGGTGCCAAATGAAACACATGCGCCCAACGCCCGCCCGCGTTTCATTCAGAATGAAACAAGGGTGCCGCCTGAATGCGCCATCAAATGACTTGAGCAATCTTGATGCCATGGCGGAATGTATGATCGACAGTCAATCAAACGGGCGATGGCGCGGTGCTTGCTGCAATCCAAAGTAGTATCGGCGCTCAACCAAAATACAATCATGCCCACCCTACCCATCCTTCGCTGGCTACCCGAGCTTCGTAAACCCGGGGCGGTTCGCGCCGACATGCTTGCCGGATTGACGGGTGCCATCGTGGTATTGCCGCAAGGTGTCGCCTTTGCCACGCTGGCCGGCATGCCGCCGCAATACGGCCTCTATTCGGCGATGGTGCCGTGTTTGATCGCGGCGATTTTCGGTTCGAGCCGCCTGATGGTGACCGGCCCCGCGAACGCGATTTCGCTGATGACCTTAAGCCTCGTCGCACCGCTTGCCTTGCCGGGGTCCCCCGCCTACGTGTCGCTGGTGTTGACGCTCACGTTCATGGTCGGCGCGATCCAGTTCATGCTTGGCCTGTTTCGCACCGGACGCTTTGTCGATATCGTGCCGCACTCGGTCGTGGTCAGCTTCACGGCGGGGGCGGCGGTGCTGATCATGAACAGCCAGATTGCGCCGGCACTCGGCATCGAGTCCACGCAGGGGCTTTCCATCTTCGGCAATTTGCGGGTGCTGGCGACGCGCTTGCACGCCTACTCACCGACCGCGCTGATGACCTGTGTCGCCACCGCATTGGCATGCATTGTCTGGCGGCCGTGGAACCGAACCATTCCCGCCTTGCTCGTCGGCGTACTGGTTGGCAGCGCGATCGGGCACTTCGCGATGTCGCTGCCGTTTCTTGGCGGCGCGCTGAAAATGGTGGCACCGATCCCGAGTGGCTGGCCGCCAGTGTCATCGCCGGATTTTTCATGGACAGTACTTTCCTCGCTCGCCATTCCCGCATTGACGATGACCCTGATCGCCTTGACCGAGGCGATGGCAATTGCGCGCGCGGTGGCGCTGAAAAACCGTGACAAACTCGACGGCAACCAGGAAATGCTCGGCCAGGGATTGGCCAATCTGGCAGGCGCATTTTTTTCATCCTATCCGTCAAGCGGTTCATTCAATCGCTCCGGCGTGAACGTACATTCGGGTGCAAAGACGCCGCTGTCCGCGATCTGCGCGGCGCTCTTTCTGGTCATCATCCTGATGCTGGTCTCGCCATACGTGACGCTGCTGCCGCTATCCGTGGTATCCGCGCTGCTGTTTGTGGTGGCATGGGGTCTCATCGATGTGACCGAAATGCGCCGCATCTGGCAGCTGGAACCGGATCAGCGCGTGCCACTGCTGGTGACCGGCATCGCGACCGTTACACTTTCGCTGGAATGGGCGATCATTCTCGGCATCGCCAGCGCGTTCGCATGCAAGCGATTGATGCGCGGGCACGCATTGGAGACGCCTGCGCGCGACGAGGACAGCTAGTGTAGTGCTTCGCACGATTAAACACCAGTACTGGCGCGCCTTGCGGGGCGATTACGGCCCGAACGCCGCGCCAGTGCTAGAGATTGCCATTGTCACCAATATTGCGATGATCAACGGACAGCCCCTCGTCGCCGAATCCCTCAAGCGTGCCCACCCGCCCGTGACAGCGACAGTGCTTCATCTTCGGTCAGCAACGGACCATCCAGCGTGCAGCGTTCATCCTGCGTTCGCGCAGTGCGAAAGCGCGCAATAACGGGCTTTAAGTCATCCTTGATATGGGTCTCGTCGTAGCCATTG
>JANLQC010000236.1:0-1968 GCA_031367575.1 Betaproteobacteria bacterium
AGGCAGCGGCGTGAGGGTTCGGCACCAACCGACGGTTGCTATTCCAATGAGACCCAAGTACTGGCGCGGCTTCCGGATCGGAATATCGCCAGCAGCCGCACCAGCACTACAGTAGGGGCTTGTTGAAATTCGATTATTTCCACTTAAAAAACGAAAATTCGGGGGTACGAAAACTCCACCCGAACAAAACAAATCGATTGTGAAGCGTTATGAGAAGCTTTGTATTTCGTAAACCCGAAACAGATCGAGTTTCACCAAACCCCTAAGCAATGATTGACTGCGCGGCAAACGCAAAATAGAGATCGCGTGCGCGTGTCGCCATCGGGCCGATCGGCAAGGCGCGCGATTCATGGCGAACGCAGGGCGTGACTTTGCCGAAATTGCCGGTGTTGAAAATTTCACTTGCGGTGCCAAGTTCGGCCGGTGCGACCGTGCGTTCCTCGACCTTGATGCCGTCGTTGGCGAGCAACGCGATCACCCGAGCGCGCGTGATGCCGGAAAGAAAGGTGCCGTTGGCGATTGGTGTGACGACCTTGCCTTCCGGCGTTACCAGAAATATATTGGCGGTGGCGAATTCGGCGACGTTTCCTTCGCCATCGCACATCACCGCGTTGTCAAAGCCGCGCAGTTTTGCGTCGCGCAAAGCCTTTGTGGAATTCGGATACAAACACGATGCCTTGGCGTCGGTTGGTGCCACGCTCGGATCCGGCCGGCGCAATGCCGAGAGGCACGCGGAAAATCCGCTGAACGCGGGCATCGGTGCATCGAAGAGCGTCAAGGCAAAAGCGGAATTTTCCGCCACCGGGATCAACAATCCGTCGGTGCCGAATACCAGCGGGCGAATATACAGCGCCGCGTCGGCGGGAAATTTTTTAATGCCTTCGCGGCAAAGTGCCATCATCTCGTCAACGGTGTGCGGGCAAATCAAGCCGAGCCGTTCGGCGGATCTGACCACGCGTCCAAGGTGCAACTGGAGATCCGGCACCTGCCGGCCGATTGACCGTGCGCCATCGAACACCGACGAACCCAGCCATACGCTGTGATCCATCGCGCCGAACAGCGGGGTGTTGCCTTCGGTCCATTTGCCGTTGAAAAAAGTGAGGTACATGTGTTTACTTTGCGCGTTGGGTTCGTGAAATGGGAGGCGGCATTCATTGCCGGCGGATGCCGAGCGTTTCCACGCTGCGATCCAGACGCAATTCCAGCGGCCCCGCTTCGTTCATTCGCAGCGCGGACGGCAATGGCGGGCTCGAGGCCAACGGTCGTAGCGTGGTTACAATCTGCGGCCCGGCGGGCGGCGATGTCGCGCTCATCCAATAGCCGAAACCAACCGCGCTGAATACGGCCAATGCGAGCGATATCCATATGCCGCGATGCGCGGATTGTGCGTTCGCCGATTTCGGGTGAGTGGGCATGGCGGTGCCCTTGCCGGACCGCGACGATGACCCGTTTGTGTCAGTGTGCGGCGGTGTCGTATTTGGCAGCGGGCGCGCGCCTTCTGCGCCGGTTGGGGGCGCGGCGCAGCGGGTCGGTGCGCGGTCTTGTTGCGCTTTCTTGAGTGCTTTTTGCAGGATGCTCATGGTTGCTCCATGCGCAATCATACCTGCGTGCGGGACTACAATGGCACCAGCACCGATGAATGCGCCGCCGAATATTTCCACTTCCGCTTCCGCCCCGGACACCATGAACTTTGAGCCAACCGAATCCTCCGCAAATCTCGCCGCGCGCATCATCGTGACCGGCGGCACCTTCGACAAACACTACGACGCCATCAAAGGCGAACTCACGTTCAAGAATTCGCATTTACCGATGATCCTCGAGCAATCGCGCGTGACGGTGCCGATTGCGCTTGAAATAAACCAGCTCATCGATAGCCTGAACATGCTGGACGAGCATCGTGAGCGCGTGCTGGAATCGTGCCGCGCCGCCCCCGAGGCACATATCGTGGTCATTCACGGCACCGATACG
>JANLQC010000244.1:0-5834 GCA_031367575.1 Betaproteobacteria bacterium
TCATTCAAGCAAAGGCGCTGCAACCAGAACTCATCGATCTGGAAATGACATCCGACCTGCGAGTTTTCGCGCACCAGGATCGGATCGAACGTGTCATTGGCCATATTGTCCAAAATGCGCTCGAAGCAATTGATGGTCGCAATGGATGTGTGCGAATCCGAGTTTACGCCGAAGGCCCCTTTGCCATCGTTGCCGTCGCCGATGATGGGATTGGTATGGCAGACGAATTCATGCGAGAAAAACTTTTTCATCCGTTTCAGACGACCAAGGAAAAGGGAATGGGTATCGGGATGCACGAGAGTTTTCAATACATCAATGGAATCGGCGGACGCATCACCGTCGAAAGTGAGCATGGCATCGGCACCCGGTTCGATGTTTACCTGCCCCTTGCAAACGTGCCGGGCATGCCGTATCCAAACCACCGGTCAGCGGCATGAGCAACGCAAATCGAAAGCCATTGCTCATAGTCGAAGATGATCTGGCGCTGCAAAAGCAAATGCGTTGGGCCTTTGATAAATGCGAATCGATATTGGCGGTCGATCTGGAAAGTGCCATCGCGCAAGTCCGGAGGCATGAGCCTGCGGTGGTGACCATGGATCTCGGTTTGCCGCCACATGCTGATGATTCGACCGTTGGATTCTCGCTACTTAGCCAGATATTGGCGCTTGCACCAAACACCAAGATCATCGTTTTGACGGGTCAAAACGACCATCCGAATGCGCTGAAAGCAATTCGATTGGGTGCCTATGATTTTTTCGCAAAGCCATTTGAACCTGAATTGCTTGCAATGACAATTGAGCGCGCATTTCGCCTTCACGAATTGCAGGAGGAAAACCGCCGCTTGCAAAACGCCACGAAACTTTCGCCGCTGTCAGGGATCGTTACTCAGGACGCGGCCATGCTGCGAGTCTGCCGCACGGCGGAAAAAATTGCGCCAACGGCGGCGACGATTGTGTTGCTCGGCGAATCGGGCACCGGCAAGGAATTGGTGGCGCGCGCGCTCCACGATCTTTCGCTTCGCGGACACGAGCGATTCGTGGCGATCAATTGTGCCGCGATTCCTGAATCGCTGCTTGAGAGTGAATTGTTTGGGTATGAGAAAGGCGCATTTACCGGTGCCGCGAAACAGACCCGCGGAAAAGTCGAAATGGCCGACAAAGGAACGTTGTTTCTCGACGAAATCGGCGATTTGCCGCTCGCACTCCAATCGAAACTGTTGCGCTTCCTTCAGGAACGCGTGATCGAACGCGTCGGGGGACGTGAAGAGATCCCGGTTGACGTTCGAATCGTCTGCGCGACCCATCAGAACCTCAAGGAAATGATTCAGCGCGGAACTTTCCGGCAGGATCTGTATTTTCGTCTCGCCGAAATTGTGCTTGAAATACCCCCACTCAATTCGAGGCCGGGTGACGCAACACTCCTTGCACACACCTTTGTAAGGCGATTCGCGGCCGAAAACAGCCGCGGCACAATGACACTTCTTCCCGACGCAATCGATGCCATCGAGTCATACATGTGGCCTGGCAACGTGCGCGAACTCGAAAATTGCATCAAACGCGCCGTTATCATGGCCGACGGGCCGGTGATAAAAGGGTCGGACTTGAATTTGCAAGTTGAGACCCGCGACAACGTTCTGAATCTTCGTCAGGTGCGCGATGAGGCCGAACGACAAGCGATTGCGCGTGCGCTCGGCCGGGCCAATGGAAACCTGAGTAAGGCGGCTGAGCTATTGGGCATTAGCCGACCCACTCTATACGAACTGCTTGATCGATTGGGATTGCGTTGATGTTTACGCATTGCTGGCAATAAGGATTTTTCATGAATCTCTGCTGTTCATTTTTTATCAAATGGTACACCGCGCTGATTTTTGCCGGAGCGATGCTGTTGAGTGCCTGTGGCATACAAGATCCGGCCATGCAGATTGCGTCGGCAAAGGAGTTCATTGCGAAAAAAGAGTACGCGGCTGCGTCGATTCAACTAAAAAATGCGCTTCAACGACAGGAAAATGCGGAAACGCGATACCTGCTTGCCACCACCTTGATCGAGCTCGGCGAATTGAACGCGGCGGAATTGCATCTTCGTCGCGCCCTCGAAGCGGGCGCGTCGCCGGAAATTGTCTATCCGGCACTTGCCCGGGTGTTGGCCGATCTCGGTGAATTCAAGAAGCTCACGACGGAACTAAAGAGCGTGAAACTCGGCGACGCGGGCGCAAATGCGGTTGTCGCGTCCGCAGTAGGTGAAGCCTATTTCGCACTAGGACAAGCCGACAATGCCGCCAAGGCTTTTGCTGCGGCACTGGCTAGCAATCCGAAAGAATTGCGGGCGCAAATTGGCGAAGCAAGGCGGATTGCGCGCCAAGGGGAAATTCCTGCAGCGATGGCGGTGGTTGACGGCGTGCTCGCGCATATGCCCAATCAGCCTCAGGCACTTGCCTTGAAGGCGGATCTGCTGATTTCCCAGTCCAAAAATGAGGAGGCCGGCGCAGTGCTTCTCACGCTCGTCAACGTGTCGCCATTTGACGGTCACGCGAGATTTGCGCTCATTTCGTTGTTCATTTCGACAGACAAGCTCGATCAGGCCGCCAATGGAATCGCGGCGATGAAAAAAGACCTGCCACGTGATGTCCGCGCGCGCTATCTGGAAGCGGTATTGGCCTTTCGAAAGGGGCAGCCGGCTCAGGCGCGGGATGCGGTTCTCCTGGTACTGAATGCGATACCCGATCATGGTCCCTCAATGCTCCTCGCCGGTGCGGCGGAGTACCAGCTTGGGTCACTCTCTACAGCGGAAAACATGTTGCGAAAAGTGGTTACGGCTTATCCCAATAGTTTGTATGCGCGAAACCTTTTGGTGGCAACTTACCTGCGAAAGGGCCTTCCACGAAAGGCAGAAGAAGTCCTCGTTCCCGGTCTCAAACAGGCACCGAAAGATCCCGCCGTTCTGCGTGCGGCCGGTGAGGTTGCATTCGCCAATAACAAGTTTGCCGATGCTGCATCCTATTATGAACAGGCATTGGTTCTCGAAAAAGACAGTGCTGCGCTGCGAACCCGACTTGCCCAGATTCGGTTGGCAAACGGCGAAACCGTACGCGCATTGGAAGGCCTTGAATCCGCCTCCGGCCTGGACAAGAATGCCTTTCAGGCGGATCTTTCGCTGATCAGTGCATACATGAGCCAAAAGCAGTTCGAGAAAGCGCTGGGGGCGGTCGCGATGCTGGAGCAGAAACAGCCGACTAACCCTCTCACTTTTGCCACCAAGGCAACGGTTTTTTTGGCAAAGCAAGATATCAAGAATGCCCGTGCAAGCCTGGATCGGGCGCTTTCACTACAGTTTAATTATTTGCCTGCCGCACGGATGCTTGCCGGACTTGATTTTGCCGACAAGAATTCCGCAGCGGCAAAATCTCGGTTTGAAAAGATCATTGCCAAAGAGCCAACCAATGACAGTGCCCTGCTTTCATTGGCCGAGGCGCAGGTGGTCGCCAAAGATTTGCCCAAGGAAATTGTCGCAACCTATGATCGGGCCATCAAGGCCAATGAAACGTCGGCGGCGGCACGCATTGCGCTTGTCAAGTTTCATGCCCAGAACCGTGACCCATCCACGGCATTGACAGCGGCGTTGGCGGGTGCTGCGGCGATGCCGGACGAGCCGGGAGTCATTGATGCGTTGGGACTCGCGCAACTCGCATCCGGTGACCCACTTCGGGCAATTGAGACATTTAATCGATTATCAGTATTGATGCCAGACTCGCCGCTTCCCCTGCTGCGCCTCGCATCGGCACAGTACGCCGCGAAGCAGGTAGATACGCCAATTTTGGCACTTCGAAAAGCCCTTGTTCTAAAGCCGGATCTATTGGAAGCGCAACGTCAACTCGTGGCTGTACAGTTGGCCGCAGGCCGGGCCGACGAAGCCCTCAAGGAAACCAAGGCAATCCAGAAAGCAAGACCAAAGGAAGCGATCGGATTTGTCATGGAGGGTGATGTGTTGGCAAGCCAGAAAAAAAATATTGAAGCCGCCGTCGCCTACGCGGAGGGCGTCAAGCGCCAACCTGATGCGGAATTAGTGGTGAAACAGCTCAAATTCTTGCAAGCCGCGGGCAACGGATCGGACGCGGCAATCGTTTCAACAAAGTGGCTTCAGGCAAATCCGAAGGATCCGGTTGTACGCTTTTATTTGGCCAATACGGCGATTCAGAATAACGACTTCAAAAGTGCGGTTTTGCATTTTCGTGGCGTCCTCGAATTACAACCGGAAAATTTGGCGGTGTTGAACAACCTTGCCTGGGTATTGAGTGAGTTGCAGGATCCTGCGGCAATTGAATTTGCTGAAAAGGCGATCAAAATTGCACCCGGCAATGCTGATGTACTTGATACCTACGGATGGCTACTCGTCAACAAGGGTGAGCTGAAACTCGGCATTGAGGTATTGTTGCGCGCCGTGGCGGCTGCACCCAAAGTGGCGGATCCGCGCCTGCACTTGGCTAAAGCGTTGTTAAAGTCTGGCGACAAGAGTGGCGCGAAGCGCGAACTGGAAACAATTGCCGGCTTCGCGGGTGGTGGCTCGGCAAAGACTGAAGCGGATCGCCTGCTCAAATCGTTTTAGCAATTCCCGCTGGAAAGACCGACTCAGCGAGTATCATTTCATTACAGTTAGATCCAGCATTGACGCGGTTTTACGACGAAAAACGCCCTGAAACCCGCACCGATGCTTGATCTAGACTCTACGAAATTACTGTGAGCCTCAAAATTTCGCCGGTATCGAGGCCGCAAACTCGATGTTCATCGATGAATTGCAATACTCGACATTACCCTTGCGCTACCCTTAATATCCGTCAGGATTGTTGTGTTGCCAGCGCCACGCATCCATACACATCTGGTTCAGATTGTGCGCTGCGCGCCAGTTGATAAGTTTCGCCGCAAGCGCAGGGTTCGCGTAACACTCGGCAATATCGCCTGCGCGACGGGGAACAATGTGGTGGCGCACCGGGCGACCACTTGCGAGTTCAAACGCGCGAATGACTTCCAGTACGGAGTAACCGTTTCCGGTTCCCAGATTCACCGTAAACAGCCCCGGTTTTCCAAGCAGCGCAGCGAGTGCTTTCAGGTGGCCCTGCGCAAGATCCATGACGTGAATATAATCGCGCACGCCGGTCCCGTCACGAGTCGGGTAGTCGCCACCGTAGACCGACAGGACCGCACGTTTTCCAATCGCCACTTGACTGACAATTGGCATCAAATTATTGGGAATGCCATTGGGGTCTTCACCAATCAATCCACTAACATGAGCGCCCACGGGATTAAAGTAACGCAACAGCGCGATATTCCAGCCGCCATCCGCCTTGTGTACGTCGCGAAGAATTTCTTCAATCATCAATTTGCTGCGACCGTATGGATTGGTGACGGAAAGCGGGAAATTCTCCTCAATGGGTACCGTCGGTGGATCGCCATAAACTGTGGCCGACGAGCTGAATACCAATGTCTTGACACCTGCGCTCGCCATAACGTCGAACAAGACGAGACTGCCCGACACGTTTGAATCATAGTATTCAAGCGGCTTCTCAACCGACTCCCCGACGGCTTTAAGTCCGGCAAAATGAATCACGGCAGCAATGGAATGTTCGCGAAAAAGTGCTTCCAACCCAGCGCGATCCCGCACATCGAGCCGGTAGAATGAAATCGACTTTCCGCAAATTTTTTCAACCCGGCGAACCGCCTCCAATTTGCTGTTGCAAAGATTGTCAATGACAATTGGCTCGAAGCCGCCGCTGATGAGCTCAACACAGGTATGCGAACCGATGTATCCGGCACCACCTGTCACAAGTATTTTGCCATTCATTT
>JANLQC010000245.1:0-4096 GCA_031367575.1 Betaproteobacteria bacterium
GTCGGGACACTAGTGTCCGTGAATCTGCCTGACCAGTTTCAGCACCGCCGAGGCGTGCTCGCGCGGATTGAGGTCGTGCAGAATATGCCGCACCACGCCTTTTTTGTCGATGACAAACGTGGATCGATGGACGCTGGCGCGCGATGAGCCGTTTACCGCTTCCTCGGTCATCACTTCGTACTTCTTCATGACTTCGCAATCGGCATCCGAGAGCAACTGCAACGACAATCCATGCTTGTCACGAAACTCCTCGTGAACCAGACAATCATCGCGGGAGACACCGAACACGACGGTGTCGCATTCGGCGAAGGCATTGTCGGAATCGGAAAAATTGATTGCGTCCAGCGTACAGCCGGGGGTGCCGTCGCGCGGATAGAAATACAGTACAACGTTTTTCTTGCCGCGAAAGCTGGAAAGCTGGATCATTTCCATGCTTGCGTCAGGGAGTTCAAATATCGGTGCTCGCGAACCAACCTGTAACATTGTCGTCTCGGCCTCTATTTCTCTGACTCCATCGATCAGCCGGCAAGCATTGGCGTGATGGAGTTGAATTGATTCTATCCCATTTTCTTTTTTTACTTTGCAAGACTTGGGTATTTCATTTTTATCTCCTCAACAACAATTATTTCCTGATGAAAATAACCGCACGAAAAACCGGCAGGCACGATCAACCGCTTGTGCATTTGGGGGGACTCAGCGCACAACAATTCCTGCGCGAATACTGGCAAAAGAAACCCCTCCTGGTACGTCATGCCTTCGCGCATTTCAACGACCCACTCGACAAGAAAACCGTCCTCGCACTGGCTTCGCGCGACGACGCCGAAAGTCGTCTTGTCACCAATGACGGCGGCAAGTGGAAAATTTCGCACGGCCCGTTTTCGCGTCAGGATTTCGCGGCGGCGAAGCGCGCGCTTTGGACCGTACTGGTTCAAGACACGCAGCATTTTTCGCAAGCCGCGCACGACTTGCTCGCGCATTTCAATTTCATCCCGCACGCGCGTATTGACGACCTGATGGTGAGTTACGCGGTGCCCGGTGCCGGTGTCGGTCCGCATTTTGATTCCTATGATGTGTTCCTGTTGCAAGGTGCCGGTCGCCGCCGCTGGCGTATCTCGGCGCAAAAAGATCTGCGGCTAAAGGCCGGGATGCCACTGAAGATTCTGGCGCGCTTCAAGCCTGAGCAGGAGTACCTCCTTGAAACGGGCGACATGCTGTATCTTCCGCCCGGCTTTGCCCATGACGGCATCGCGGAAACCGAATCACTCACCTGGTCGATCGGCTTCCGCGCGCCGTCACGCCAGGAGCTTGGTGTGGCGCTGCTCGATTATTTGCGCGACGAAATCACGATGGAAGGCGTCTATCGCGACCCCGATCTCAAACCGACACCGCATCCCGGCGGAATCGGTGCGGCGATGGTCGCCGAGGTGTCAAACATGCTCGATGCGTGGCGCGATGTGGCGCGCGACCCGGCGCATTTGCGGCGCTGTCTGGGGTGCCTGCTAACCGAACCAAAGGCCCACGTGTTCTTCGACGCCCCTGAACCCGCGTTGACATTGGCCGGGTTTCGCGCCGCCGCTCTGAAAACGGGGGTGGCACTCGATCTGAAGAGCCGGCTTTTATACGATGACGAACTGTTCTTCATGAACGGTGCCGTGTGGGAGGCAACGCCATTTGATGCCATGTATTTGCGGCAACTCGCAGATACCCGCCGGTTGCCGCCCGCGATTCTTGCCCATGTCGCAGACAGATTGCATTTCCCCACACTATTTCAATCCTACCGCGAAGGCTTTTTACGCCTCGCATGATTCCCCCTCCCGGAAAGGAAACGACTTTATGGAAACGGCAGATACCTCCCCGGAAAAAATTTACCAATTGCTTGCAAACAACGCCGACGCACATGCCGCCATCGATGGCGTGGTGAACGCGGCCCAACGCGAGTTGCGAATTTTCGACGCAAGCGCACGCGCATTGCGCGACCGCAATTTCGGCGACCCGGGGCGCGTTGAATTCCTGCGCACGTTGCTGCTGGCAAACCGCGGACACCGTTTGCGCGTGGTATTGCACGACACCAAGGGCATCGAGACCGAACTGCCGCGCCTGATCGCGCTACTGACACGATTTGCCGGCCAAATGGAAATCCATCGGACGGTGGGCGAAGCCATTGAGGCGCGCGATGCAATGATCATTGCTGACAACAGCCATTTTTGGCGAAAACTGCATATTGACCAGCCGCGTTCTGTTCTGACCATGCATGACGACGCCGGCACGCTGCCGATTATTGATCGGTTCGAGGAAATCTGGGAACGGAGCGAACCGGCGGTGAGCGGCAGCACGCTCGGCCTCTAAGTAACACAAACTAAGTGGCACAAACTAAGATTGTGCAGCGCACCATTTAGATGCTATACTCTTGGGTCGGTCGAAACAGATCATGGCGTCAACAGCACAAATTTGAATCCTGTGCCCAATAGATGGCAAGAAAGCGACAAAAGCCGATAAAAATTTTGATCAAATTTTTTCTCCAAGGGAATCCTCAAATGAACAAGTCAATCCTCGTTGCTGCAATCATCGCCGTTGGCCTCGCCGCCTGTGGCAAAGAAGAAGTTAAAGTTACACCGCCTGCCATGCCTAAAGTGGAAATGCCGAAAGCCGCTGTCGATGCGGTTGACGCTGCCAAAGCTGCGGCGGGCGCGGCAGTTGATGCATCCAAAGACGCGGCCGGCAAATCTGTCGACGCTGCCAAGGATGCTGCTGGCAAGACCGTTGAAGCTGCAAAGGACGCGGCTGGCAAAACCGTTGACGCGGCCAAAGACGCGGCCGGCAAGACCGTTGAAGCCGCGAAAGACGCCGCCAAGGATGCGGCTGGCAAAGCTGTTGAAGCCGCCAAAGCTGCCGCACCTGCCGCTGCACCGAAGAAGTAATTCTTCAAATCTGTGTTGCGTTAATCACGCGGCACGAACAAAACGCCGGTCACTCTCACGAGTCACCGGCGTTTTTGTTTGGAATCCTGATGGTGCAGGGTTATCGCATGTTTTTTGTTTTTCGACCTCAAATCTCCCGCCAATCGAAACCGCTTTCCTGTCCTGCAATTCCGATCCAATCCGGCGCGCAGTGTAGCGCGTCCGCGAGTGCCACTGAGGCCAATTCGGGAAGGTTATTCTGTTTCGATAAATGCGCCGCAAAAATGTGCCGCAACTTGCGGCAATCAATATTTTTCAGCATGGAAGCGGCGGTCAAGTTATCCAAATGCCCAAAGCGTCCCGCGACACGCTTTTTCAGGCTCGCCGGATAGGCGCCGTTCATCAGCATATCCAGATCGTGATTGCATTCAAGCACCAGTGCTTCGCAACCGGACAATGTGCTCTCGATGTGCGCGGTGATCGTGCCGGTGTCAGTCAACACGCCGAGCCGCACGGCACCATCCGAGAACACATACTGTACCGGTTCGTGTGCATCATGCGGCACATAGAATGGCGTAACCCGAATATCTCCGATTGAGAAATCTTCGTGTGGATCGACATAGCGCAACAGTGACGGTGCCAACGAGTCGTCGTTCCAGACTTTCGCGGTGCCATGGGTCAGCCAGACGGGCGTATTGTGTTTTCGGGCAAAGCGGGCAACGCCGCCGATATGGTCTGAATGTTCGTGCGTGACAACAATCGCATCCAGATCGGCAGGGGTAAGGGACGCACGTGCGAGGCGTCTTTCGGTTTCCGCCAGCCCGAAACCGCAATCCATCATCAGCACGCTATCGCCCACCTGCACGACCAGTGCGTTGCCCTCGCTGCCACTGCCGAGCGAGCTAAAACGCACCGTCATTTGCCTGTCCCTATGCGGTCACGGAAGCCGTCGGAAATTTCAGGCAACGCGCCCAACGCAACTATCGCAACTATCGCAACTGATCCAGCAGCAAACCGAGAATGCGTTTCGCGGTCGTTGAGTTGTCCACTTTGCCGTCAGCATCCTGCACCACCACATCGGAAATGCCCGCGGCTTCGGCAACATGGACCCGGTATTGGGGCTTGGAGGCGGCGGAATCATCCTTGCGCCAGAAGGCCAATTTATCCAGAAAGCCCTTGTCCTTGCCGGTCTTCGCATC
>JANLQC010000291.1:0-4655 GCA_031367575.1 Betaproteobacteria bacterium
GCGCTGTTGTATGAGGACTTTGTCGCCGAGGACACGCGGCAGGAATTCATCGAGCGCTATCGTGAAATCGAATCGCTATACGAAATTCTTTCGCCCTCTCCTGAGTTGCGCGATCACATCGATACCTTCCGGCGTCTGGCGGAAATCTACGCCATGATCCGCAACGTCTACGGCAGCCCGACGCGTTTTTACGGCGAACTGGCGCACAAGACAGAGCGCATGGTGCGTGAAGCTGTTGCCAGCTATGGGCCGATCGTGGCGGGCAAGCAGGTTGAATTCGATCTGCAGACGCTCAAGTCATTGCAGGAAATCGGCGATAACGACAACCAGACTGTTATCAACTTCGTTCGCGCCATCGAAACCGAGGCGGAGGAAAAAGCAACGGAGTTGCCCGTGCTGGTAGATATTGCGCAACGGGCACAGATGGTCCTGACCGCATTGGAGCAGCGCACCATCAACACCGAACAGGCGATGGCGCAGATCGAATTGCTAGTGAAGGAACGTGAAGAAGCCGACGCGGAGCGAGAAAAATTGGGGTTGGATGCGCGCACGTTCGCGATCTACTGGCAGCTTCACAAGGAAAAGCTGAAAGACCCGTTTGGTGTGGCTGGCGAAATCATCAACGCGGTGGAGCGTTTCCCGAATCACATCGTCAATGATGACGAGCGGCGGCAGCTAAAGGCCGCCATCTATGCAGCGCTTCTTCGAGAAGTCAGTGGCGCAACCATGGTGCGGCTGGGCGAACTGGTGCTCCGCGCGGTCGGTGCCGCGCAATGAACATCACCGGGAAGGAAGGGTTGCGTGCACGCGTGGTTCATTGGGCAGACCGGCTTCGCGCGCGACCAGGTCAGATTCGCATTCAGGACATGAGCCGGAAATGGGGCTCTTGCTCGACATCCGGCTGCGTGACCTTTGCGACGGACCTGGTTCGGCGACCCGTCGCGTTTCAGGATTTCGTCATCGTGCATGAGCTGCTACACCTGCGGATTCGCAATCACGGCAAGCTGTTTCACGCCACACTGCGCGCGCACCTGCCGAAGAACAAATGGGTTTCCATCTGGCCGCGCCTGAAACCGGGAGCAAGGACTTGAGCGAAATAATTCAACCCTTGTCGCGTTGGGAACGCGTCTCCGGCGCGTTGAAACATGCACCGCCGCCATTTCCTTTCGACGCCGTGTTCGAGGCGCGCGACCATTGGCGGGAGCTTCGCGACGATTTCCTGCGCGAGCTCACGAACGCGGTGGCCGACCCTGAAACCGTCATCATCGAGCAAAATGCTTTGCCGATGTATGCGATGTTTCTCGCCGCCGAAATGCGTGACCGGGCGTTTGCGCCCGCTTTGCTCGCATTGTTGAGGCTTCGGCCGGACGACATTGATGACGTCGTCGGCGAGACCGCGCTTTCGGAGTCACTTGGCCGTTGTCTTGGCGCGGTGTGGTTCGGCAACGAGGTAGCCATACGAAACATTGCCGACGACAGGTCGCTGAACATTTATGTGCGATTAGCGGCCATCGACGCGCTGATCGTTCGCGCTATCGAAGGCGACTCGGCGATCGCCGACGTCACGAAGTATGTCTTCGACCTCGCGATGCAATCCGGCGACACGCTTTCACGCCGTCTTGCGAGTGTCACAAAGCAAGCCTCAATGAATGAATATTGGGTGTTTTTCAACTTTCTCATCGTGCTGCTCGCGGATCTCGGCGCAATCCAATACTGGGAACAATTCGAGGCGTGGGATCGTGCGGGCCTTATCCACCCCAATCACGAAACGCTGTCCGACCTGCAAAAGAGAATGTTCGCCTCGGTCGATGTGCGTCGCGCCGGTATGTTCAAGCCCTTCTACGTATACGATACTGTGGAAGAAATGTCGGGTTGGGCGTGTTTTGATGAGCCGACGCTGCCCTATGTACGCGCGCTACCCAAAGTCGGTCGCAACGATCCCTGCCACTGCGGCAGCGGGAAAAAATTCAAGAAGTGCCACGGGGCCAGTGTCTAACGCTGATGCCGTGTTTCGGGAAAAACGGGCGGAATGCCGCGCCAGTGCTGGACTTTCGCGGCCTTGTATTGGACAATTTGTCCGCGCTCGGTGCCCAAGGTCGCTAAAATAATGCCCGTAATGTAGAGCAAAGCTTGCCATGACCATCAACATCGACAACCTGAAAGAACCCGAACTGATCGATTTAAACAACCGCATCGTCGCGCGGCTGAAATTTCTGCGGGAAATGCGCGCCCATGCCTCGATGCTTGAATTCAGCATCGGCGAGCGGGTTTCGTTCGAGCCGGATGGTCACGGAGTCTTGTTCGGGATCGTCACCAAGTACAACCGAAAGTCAGTCACCGTGATTGCCGAAAACGGGCAGCAGTGGCGGGTCTCGCCGGGACTTTTGTACAAAGTCGGGTCTGCGTCGACCGTCTCACCGGCGGGCGGCAAAGTCATTGACCTAGGCAAGAATTAGCGGCGCGATTCAATCCTTCACAACAAGATACGCAGCCATGAATGTCGACAAATGGACAACCGCCGAAAAGAAAATTGCGCGGCGCGCATTCGATGCCGCGTTGACAGGCGAATTTGCCGAATTGATGGACGAGCTTCGGAAGAGAAGCGCAAAACTCGCGTCCCCGGCGGATACGTGGGACATGCACCATTACCTGTCGAACCGACTGCACGAAATTGAGCGCAGGTATGATTTCCGATATTCGCAGCTTGTCATCGTGTTTGGCCGATTGATGCGGGAAGCACGGATCAATGAGCGTGATATCGAAGGGCTCGCCGCAAAAAAATTGACGCGATCAGGCACATTGCTGCGTTTTGACAGGCCAATTGGGCGAGGCCGACGTCGAGACGGAAACTGCCACAATACTTGGCACAAGGACTTAAAACACTAGCATTGGCGCGGATTTTCGGCGCTTTTCATGCCAGAAGCCGCGCCAGTGCTTGAGTTTGTAGACGTTTTCATCTCCTGAGCCGGCCTGCGATGCGCACAACGATTGCGCTTCGCTATTGGAACCCGTTTCAAAAAATTATTGCGCCAGACCATTGCGCTCAATCAACAAAACCAATCACCATGACCCGTTTTCCGCTCGTCAATTGCTCATAGCCGCCGGCAGGAACCGCAATCCGCTCAACGCGGGTAAATCCAAGCTTGCGCATCAAAAATAGCAACGCGTCATAACTCGGCGTAATGCAAATACCGGTGGTACTGGCTTCGGGTGCGTGGGTTTCCCCAGTCTCGTCGATGATGCCGAAACTCGCGACCATCGGGCGCTGAAACTGGTACGAACCCCAATCGACGACCCCGGACATGTTCGGCACAATCTGGGTTTCGATGACGCACGCTTTTTTAGTGAGCGCACGCGCGAGCCGAATTGCGCCAACCGGATTTTCAATGTGGTAAAGCAGCCCCAACATCAGTGTGATGTCAAACTGCCCCAAGTCGCCGGGATGCAATTCGTTGATGTCGTGCTTTGCCGCACGCGGCCCAGGAAGGCCATAGGCGCTTGCAATAAGCTCGGTGTCGGCAATGTGCTCGCGCGCGCCTCGATGCCGAGCACCGGGCATCCTTTGCGCGCCAGATGGCTCGCAAAGTAGCCCTGGTGGCAGGCGACATCAATCACGCTTCCCGGCCCAGTCGCCACCGGCGACCGGCTTCAATGCGGACATAAGCATAGCCAGCCGGGTGGTGTGAATTTGCGCAACGCCCGGCGGCAACTAGTGTAGTGCTTCGCAATTAATGGAACTAATGTTTATTTGCTGACTCAAAGAGCTATTCGATGTGTTCTGGGAGCAGCGATGCGACATGCAAGTGCGATTGAACTGGATGAGGCGCAGCGGAAGAAACTGGTGAAGCTGGCGCTGTCTAATACAGCGGAAGTGCGTTTGGCGCGGCGCGCAGGCATCGTGCTGCTGGCAGCCGATGGTTTCGACAACTACGACATTGGCCAGATGCTTGACTTGGGTCGGGTGCAAGTAGGACGTTGGCGCGCGCGCTATGCCGCCGGCGGATTCAAAGCCATCGAGCAAGACTTGCCACGCGGTGGGCGCAAGCCCAAGGTCGATCCGGTCGAGATCGTGCGTCTGACCACGCAGACCAAGCCGGAAGCGGCCACTCAGTGGAGCACGCGTATGTTGGCGGCGGTGGCGGGAGTGAGCGACACCACCATCCAGCGGATTTGGAAACAGAACGGTTTGAAGCCGCACCGGACCAAGCAATTCAAGGTGTCGCGCGACCCCAAGTTTATCGAGAAGCTCGAAGACATCGTCGGCCTGTACATGTCGCCGCCCGAGCACGCGCTGGTGCTGTGCTGCGATGAGAAGAGCCAGATTCAGGCGCTTGATCGCACCCAGCCCGGCTTGCCGATGAAGCGCGGACGCGCCGCCACCATGACGCACGACTACAAGCGCCACGGCACCACCACCCTGTTTGCCGCCATGAGCATGCTTGACGGCGCGGTCATCTCCCGTTGCGCGCCGCGCCATCGACATAGCGAATGGCTCGATTTCCTGCGCCAAATCGATCGGGAGACGCCGCAACACATGGCGCTTCATCTGATCTGCGACAACTATGCGACGCACAAGCATCCGAAGGTCACACAGTGGATCGCCACGCACCCCCGCTTTCATGTTCATTTCACTCCGACCTCGGCGTCCTGGCTCA
>JANLQC010000293.1:0-6052 GCA_031367575.1 Betaproteobacteria bacterium
TGAAGGCGAAGTGGCCGAGGCAGGATTCGTTAACCGACCGCAGATACGCAGTGAAATGTTTGTTCATGGCGCGATTATTGGCGTGGATATCGGCCAAGTCAGTCTATTTTGCGCCCATCAACGCAACCGTGGTGTCGAGCATCCGATTGGAAAATCCCCACTCGTTGTCGTACCAGGCGCTGACTTTCACGAGTCGTCCGGACACTTTGGTCAAGGTCGAATCGAACGACGATGAATGGCTGTCGTGGTTGAAATCGATCGACACCAGCGGCGCGGTGTTGTAGGCAAGGATGCCTTTCATGCCGGGTTCGGCGGCGGCGGCTTTCATGATGGCGTTGACTTCGTCGACCGTGGTATCGCGCGCGGCGATGAAGGAAAGATCGACCAGTGACACATTGATGGTCGGCACGCGAATCGCGAAGCCATCAAGCTTGCCGTTCAATTCGGGCATCACCAAACCGACCGCGGCCGCAGCCCCGGTCTTGGTCGGGATCATCGACATTGTGGCCGAGCGCGCACGGCGCAGATCCTCGTGCATCACATCGGAAAGCACCTGATCGTTGGTATAGGAGTGGATGGTCGTCATGAGGCCATTGACCACGCCGATTTTGTCGTGCAAAGGTCTCACCAGCGGTGCCAGGCAATTGGTGGTGCAGCTGGCATTGGAAATGACGGTCATGGCGGAGGTCAGCACGCCGTGGTTGACGCCGTAGACGATGGTGGCATCGACATCCTTGCCGCCGGGTGCTGAGATGATGACTTTTTTGGCACCGCCTTTCAAGTGTGCACCGGCCTTTTCCTTGGTGGTGAAAAAACCGGTGCATTCCAGCACCACATCAACAGCCAATTCACCCCACGGCAATTGCGCCGGATCGCGCTGCGCGAGCACACGAATTTTGTCACCGCGAGTTCCATTTCCGACGACCATTGAATCGCCTTCGACGACAACGGTGCCGGGAAATTTTCCGTGCGCGGTGTCGTAACGCGTCAAATGCGCATTGGTTTCCACCGGGCCGAGATCGTTGATCGCAACGATCTGGATATCGTGTTTTTTGCCGCCCTCATAGTGGGCGCGGAGAATATTGCGGCCGATGCGGCCATAGCCATTGATGGCAACGTTGATGGTCATGTGGGTCGATTCCTGAGGGCGGTGATGGAAGGATGAATTCAGCGGGTACGAAGACACTAATTTTACCGCAACGCATGCTTGCCAAGCGGACTGTCGGACGTGAGGAATCGACGCGAAAACGAAGTTTCAGAGAAGGCTAACCTTTAGGTTACGCCGTAACTGAAAATGAACCGGGCGAGGGAAGATTTTGACGAATTTCAAGCCAATGGTTGTTCCATTGGCGTGGATAAGCGGCGAAATATCTACCGGCAAGGTCATTTTGCAGCCGATTCTCCTCAAGTCCGATGGGCTGCGACGATAATGTCGAACCATGAAAAAAATTGTCATTGCCAGCAGCAACCCCGGCAAATTGCGCGAATTCGCCGCATTGCTGGCACCATTTGATTTCGACGTGGTACCGCAGTCGGCTTTGGGTGTCACCGAAGCCCCTGAACCGCATGCCACTTTTATCGAAAACGCGCTGGCCAAGGCGCGCCACGCGTCACGATCGACCGGCCTGCCGGCGCTGGCCGATGATTCCGGCATATGTGTTCCCGCACTTCATGGTGCGCCCGGGGTGTTCTCGGCGCGCTTTGCCGGCGAGCCGAAATCGGATCAGCGCAACAATGAAAAATTGCTCGCGGATATTGGGCCGCATCGCGACCGCCGCGCGTTTTATTACTGCTCGCTGGTGCTGGTCATGCACGCCGATGATCCACATCCCTTGATCGCCGACGGCCAATGGCATGGCGAGTTGATTGACGCGCCGCGCGGTGTGGGCGGCTTCGGTTACGACGCGTATTTTTATCTGCCGGAATACAAATTGACCGCCGCCGAGCTCGCACCCGAAATCAAGAACCGCGTGAGCCATCGCGGGTTGGCCATGCAGGCCTTGGCAGAAAAATTGCGGACACGGCGCTGATGTCCGGTGCAATAAATCTGCCGGATCGGATCGCGCTCACCGCATTGCCGCCGCTTTCGCTATACATCCACATTCCGTGGTGCGTGCGCAAATGTCCCTACTGCGATTTCAACAGCCACGAGAGCAAGGGCGAGGTTCCCGAACGCCGCTATATCGACGCGCTGATCTCGGATCTCGATCACACCTTGCCGAAAATCTGGGGACGGCGCGTATCCACGGTGTTTTTCGGCGGCGGCACGCCGAGCCTGTTCTCCGCGGCCGCCATCGACGAAATTCTCGCCGCCGTGCGTGCGCGCGTGTCGCTCGCCTCGGATGCCGAGATCACGATGGAGGCCAACCCCGGCACTTTTGAAGCGGAAAAATTTCGCGGCTTCCGGGAGGCGGGCGTGAATCGATTATCGATTGGCATCCAGAGTTTCAACGAAACCCATTTGCAGGCGCTGGGCCGTATCCACAACGGCAGTGAAGCGCGCCGCGCCATCGAGATTGCGCAGGCGAATTTCGACAACATCAATCTCGATCTGATGTTCGCGCTGCCGAACCAGACCATGGAGGACTGCGTGCAGGATATCGAGGCCGCACTCTCGTTTGGCACCCATCATTTATCGATCTACCATCTCACGCTGGAACCCAACACCCTGTTTCACCGCTTTCCGCCGTCGCTCCCCGATGATGATCTCGCGGCCGATATGCAATTGATGATCGGGGCCCGGCTTGAGTCGGCAGGTTATGCGCACTATGAGACTTCCGCCTATGCCAAACCCGGACTTGAATCGCGCCACAACCTGAACTACTGGCGCTTCGGGGACTACATCGGCATCGGTGCCGGTGCGCACGGCAAGATTTCATTTCCGGATCGCATCACCCGCGAAGCCCGCACCAAACAGCCGCGCGCCTTCATGGAACGGGCCGTGCTGGGTGACGCCATCGATGAAGCCAAAACCATCACTCGCGGCGAGTTGCCGTTTGAATTCATGCTCAATGCGCTCCGCCTCACCGAGGGATTTTCGTTGGCGATGTTTGTCGAGCGCACCGGGTTGCCGGTGACCACGATCACCGCAAGACTCGATCAGGCAGAGGTGAAGGGACTGATCACGCGCGACCACGTCAGCGTGAAACCCACCGAGAAGGGAAGGCTGTTTCTGAATGATCTGCTGGAAATGTTTCTGCCCGCGTAAACGCCGCAATCGACAGGGCGGATCCGTGCATCAAGTTTGATCCAATGCAATTGCCCGGCAAGCCGTGCCAGTGCTTGCGTTTTGCTCGTGTTTGGATTCAGCGTCATGGCAGCGCCGCAAACCCCTGCTCCACGACATCAATCGGTGCATAACCACTCACAATCGATTGCAAATCCTTGCCCCGCGCCGCACACAACGCCGGGAAACCGCGAATCCCAACCGATTGTGTCAGCGCAAAATCGGCGCGCACCGCGTCACGCATGTCGGCAGAATTCAGTGCGACCAAAAACGCCGCGCGTTCCATGCCCTGCTCACCGGCGATATCGGCCAACACGTTGGCATCCGTCACCGCGCGCGCATCGCGATAAAACGCGGCTTGCACCGCTTGCAAATATCCGCGCACATTCGCATGCCCCGTTTCGCGTGCCGTGACTATTGCGCGGCAGGCGGGTTCGGTGTCGTAAATGAAACCGGGCGTCATCAGCAACGCATCATTGAATGGCAGACCGCTGGCTTCCTCAACGTGCCGCCAATGTCCGCGTATATCCGATTTCTGTTTGTCCGCCGCCGGCTCTTTGGTATAGGGACGCAAGCCCCCCATCACAATTGATAGCGGAAGTTTGGTGTGATTCGCGACAAACTTGGAAAGCACCGGGCCGAAACCGTAGCACCAGGAACACATCGGGTCGGCGAAGTAATAGAGCTTGTCAAATGGGGGCATGAGTTTTCTGCGATGTAACGATGTAACGAAATGGGCCATCAACAATTCTGATATTTCCAGTGTCGCGATTTTCCTTCCGCCATCCAGTCTATCGCCTGCGCAAGCCGTTTCCCGCGCGTGGCATCGGTCTTGGCTTCGCTGAACCATTCAACATATTCTTTCTGTTTTGAGTGGGGAAATCCTTCAAATGTTTTCAGTGCCTTTTTGTTTTTCTTCACGGCCGCGAGGAATTCCGGCGGCACCGCCAATTCCTTCCGGTCGGGGGCGGACTTGGTGCGCGCGGGCACTTTCGCGCCGGCATCGTGTAGCTTCATCGCCTCTTTGATGAGCTTGCCAAACGCCTTGTCGGTGGGCAGATCTTTCAGTGATGTGATGCGACCGAACTGCCCCATCGCTGCTTCGGATTTGGCATCGATTTTCAGCAACGCGCCCAGCCAAAAACCGAACGCACAATGTGCCTTGAACGCGGCCATGTTGCAGAGTATGCCGTCGCCGTATTCAAAGAACGGCATGCTCCACTTGATGGTCTCGGTGGCGTCCGGACAATTGGCGTGTACCCGTTTTCGAAGTTGCGTGAGAATCGGTTTCGCAAAATCGGCGGACTTCGCAATATACGCATCGATGCGCGGATCGTTGGTTCCCATGGCTACACCCCCTCCAGTAACGCGACCGTGCCGAGCCCGCCATCGGCGCAAATGCTGACGATGGCCTTCTTGCCCGCGCCCATCGCGGACAATTCCTTGGTGGCCTGCGAAAGTATTCTTGCGCCGGTGGCACCAAACGGATGGCCGATGGCCACGCTGCCGCCGTTGGGATTCAACCGCTCCCAGGGAAATTTTCCCAGCGCATGATTTACACCGGCTTTCTCACGCACGAACGATTCATTTTCGAGTGCCGCAATGTTGCACAGCACTTGTGCCGCAAACGCTTCGTGGATTTCCCACAAATCGATATCGTTGAGCGTTAGGCGGTTGCGTGCGAGCAATCGCGGGATTGCGTAGGCGGGAGCCATCAGCAACCCCTCGGTGAAAATATCGACACCGGCGATTTCATAATCGAGCAATTTCACCTGTGGCATGTGGGCAGGCAGTTTTGCCAGGCCTGAGTCGTTCGCCACCCAGATGGCGGCAGCACCATCGGTGAGAGGCGAGGCATTGCCTGCGGTTATCGTGCCCCTCGGTTTGTCACCATCAAAGCCGCGATCAAACGCCGGTTTCAGTGTCGCCAGTTTTTCCAGCGTGGAGTCCGCGCGTGGAATGCCGTCCTTCGCGGTACCGTTCACAACAATGGTGAGGTCATCGAAAAATCCGTTCGACATCGCTTTCACCGCGCGCGCATGGCTGTCGAACGCAACTTTGTCTTGCCTCTCGCGGGCGATTTTCCATTGTTGCGCCATCTCTTCACAATGCTCGCCCATGCTCTTGCCGCTGGAGCGGTTTTTCACACTCGGAATATCAAGTTTGATGTCCCTGAATTTGATCGAGGTAATCGCATCGAGCCGTCGGCCAAACGTGCGGGCCTGCATCACCGCGCGCAGCCAATTCGAAAAACCCTGCGTCAATCCAATCTGCACCTGACTCATCGCCTCGACACCGCCGACCAGCGCGAGTGATGCGTGATCCGACAACATTCCCGCCGCCTCAAATACGCCGACCATCGATGTTGAGCACGCCTGCACGGTAGAGAATGCCGGAATGGTCGCGTCGAGTTTCGCGTCCATCAACACTTCGCGCGCGATGTTGCTCCAGCGCAAACCCGGGATCACGGTTCCCCAGATCATCAAGTCGGGCCGCGCGATTCTTGCCATCGCCTGTGCGACCGGCACCGCCATCTGGATTGCATCGAAATTTTTCAGCGCGCCATCGACTTTGCAAAATGGCGTGCGCACGCCGGCGGCGAGGTAGGTGGGCGATTTAATCATCATTGAAAACCTTTCTGGCGATCATGATTGAGCGGTGAACATCATTTTTATATCGGTAAAATCACCCGCGGACGATCACCAGTTCCGCCATTGTAAGCCGCCGTCAACTCAACAATGCATAGTCAAACATCACCCCGCAAAACACGCTAAACCCCAGCCAGTTGTTGTGCAAAAACGCCTTGAAACACTGTTCGCGCACGCG
>JANLQC010000311.1:0-2258 GCA_031367575.1 Betaproteobacteria bacterium
TGAAAGTCAAGCACTGGCGCGGCGTTCCGGGCGAAAAGGAATATTCTCGTGCGGCTTGACGGCGTTCGCCAATACCGTCTTGACACGCAGCGTGACGTTGTCTTTCTTGCTTGCAATCCTCAAGCCCTTTGCGGCAATTTGCCGCGCGCGCTTATCACGCGCCAGAAAAGTCACGTCCGCGCCACCCTGATGAAGGCGTCCGCCGAAATAGCCGCCGGCGCCGCCGGCCCCGAGTATCAGGATTTTTTTTCGTTTGCCAACGCGATATCAACGCATTCATTTATTGGCCACTTTTCCCCGCAGATAAATCTCCGCCGCTTCCAGCGCGCGATCACGATTGAACAAGATATCTTCGCGTGTGCGCGCGATTTCGATATCCGGTTTCACGCCGCCGCCTTCGATGCGCCGGCCCTTGGGCAGCACGAAACCGATTTCGCTATACGCGAGCTGCCCGCCGCCGGGTAGGTCGGCATAGCCCAGATAGCCCAGCAGGCAGCCGCAGGTTCGCTGGCCGATCACGGTCGCGCGTCCGAGATCCTGCAACGTGCCGGAAAAAATTTCCGATGCCGACGCGCTGTTTTCATTGGTGAGAATCACCAGCGGTTTTGCATACGCGCGGGCTTTGTCGCCATTGAGTTCGGTATTCAGGTTCATCACGCTAACGAACGCGACCGTGATTGGCTTGCCGGTACGGGTGAGAACTTTGGCACCGTGGGTTTTCCCGGCAAGAAACCGCTCGATCAGCGAATTGGCCATGCCCAGCGCGCCGCCGCCGTTGTTGCGCAAATCGATAATCATGCCGGGCGTGTCTTTCAGTTTTTCAAGCGCATTGATGATGCCGCCCTGCAGTTCGCCCGCGAAACTTGAAAAACGTACATAGCCAAAACCGGAGGGCAACACGCGCCATACCGTTTCCGGCGGCACGCGAAATCGGCGGCGCTTGATGGTCGCGGAAGTTTCGTCAGCCGCGCCTGCGGCCGGATGACGGGTGAACGTCATGTTGACGCCGCTATCGAGTTCGCCGGTGCTAATGGCACGGATCGCACCACGGGTACGCGCCCAGGGTGTCGACGAATCGCGCGCGCCCGCCAGCAGCCGCTGGTAGCGGGCGATGGCCGCTTCGCCATCGATGGTCTTGATCGCCATCCCCGGCCGCACGCCCGCCCAGTACGCGTCCGACAACGGATGCACGCTGGTCACAATCAATTCGCCCGCCAATTCCATCAATCCAATGCCGAGCGAAAGCGATTCATGATCGCGCTGCTGCGCCGCCTGCTTGGGGCCGTGGACGCGCGTGTGCGAATCCTTGAGCTCGCCCGTCATGCGATCCAGCGCGTCCCAGTAAGCGTCGTCACTGGCGGCGTTGAGGATGCGCTCCTGGTGCCGCATTCGTGCGGCTTGCCAATCGACGCCGTTCAGCGCCGGATCGTAATATTTTTCATTGACCGTGTTCCACACATATTCAAACGCCGACGTGCGCCAATTGCCGGTGCCTGAAAATACCGGCTCGTTGACACTCTGCGCGTCCGGATAGCGGCGGCCGATGATGTTGTTCGGGTCGAGCACCGCGCAACCGGTAAGGAATACGAGCGCAAGTGAGACGAATGAGGTTGAAAACCGCTTAGTCATTTTTGGGAAAGGTATCGAAAGCCGGTATCGCAATTATCAGCGATTCAATCGACTATTCACGTATGCCAACCCGCAAAACAAGCATTTCGTCCGCCGCCGCTTGTTGCAGACGTGGTGACGGACGATACTTCACGCTTCGATAATATTGCCCAAGGAACATTTCATGGAACTTGTCATCAACGGCCTCTCCAAAACCTATCCCAACGGCGTACAGGCACTGAAAAACGTCACGCTGACGATTCCGACCGGCATGTTTGGCTTGCTCGGCCCCAATGGCGCGGGCAAATCGACGCTGATGCGCACGCTCGCGACCTTGCAGGATGCCGATGCCGGCAGCGTGCGGCTGGGCGATATCGATGTGCTGAAAGACAAGGATGCGGTGCGCCGGCAACTGGGCTATCTGCCGCAGGAATTCGGCGTTTATCCGAAAGTCTCCGCGCAGGACATGCTCAATCATCTGGCGGAGCTGAAGGGAATTGCCAACAAGAAAGAGCGATTGGAAGTGGTCTCGGGTCTGTTGAAGCAAACCAATTTGTTCGACGTGAAAGACAAAGCACTGGGCGGATTTTCCGGCGGCATGCGCCAGCGGTTCGGCATCGCGCAGGCGTTGCTCGGCAACCCGAAACTCA
>JANLQC010000312.1:0-1817 GCA_031367575.1 Betaproteobacteria bacterium
GCATTACTTACCAAGATTCGTGCGATCACCAAGGCACCGATCAAACGCATTGTCATCAGCCACTATCATGCCGACCATTTTTATGGGCTTCAGGCTTTCAAGCAAACACCGGTGGAAGTGGTCGCACATTCAGAAGTACGCAAATACCTGGCGACCGATGCGCCTGCGGCAAGACTTGCGGAACGGCGACAAAGCCTGTCTCCCTGGGTGAACGAGTCCTCGACGGTCATCGCCCCTGATCGATACATGATCAAGGACGAGCGTTTCAAACTGGGCGGGCTGACCTTTCGCATTTTTCATGTTGGTCCGGCACATACGCCTGAAGATTTGATCATGCTGGTCGAAGAGGACGGCGTACTTTTTGCCGGCGATCTCATGTTCGCGGGACGGGTGCCTTATGTCGGCGACGCGGATGTGAACTCATGGCTTTCGGCCATTGATCGGGTCATTGCCTATCAACCAAAAATTTTGGTTGGCGGCCATGGACAACATTCGACCAGCGCCGCAAAAGACCTGACGCTGACGCGTGAATATTTGACGTTCCTGCGTGACGCGATGCGCCGCGCTGTCGATGCAGGCATGGATTTCGAACTGGCCTATTCGAGCACTGACTGGTCCGGATTCAACAAGCTGCCCGCTTTTGACGCCGCGAATCGCGGCAATGCATTTGGAACGTTCTTGAAAGCCGAGCAGGAAAGTCTTACCGCACTTCCATCGAAATGAAACGTGCGTCATTTCCATCAAGTAGCGGTGTGCGCACAGAAATGATGTCCATGTGGTCAACGCCAAACATCATCAACGCACCGGTACGTCGCGCAGTTCAGTTTTAAGCAATACACCCCACTCTGCATTGTAAGGATGTACACGCCCGGCACGTCGGGTTCCGGCGTAAATCGGTCGACCTTCATTTGCCCATGCGAACAGCGAACCTTCAAGATTGGCGACATTGGAATAGCCGCGTGCGATCAACTTGCGCGCCAACTCAGCCGAGCGGTAACCCACCGAGCAATACACCACCACGGGACGAGCTTTGTCTCCACCGGCAAGCGCCTTAAGTGCCATCGCTTCGGTAAATGCCGGATGGGCATCCTTGATTTGACTGACGGCATACTCCTGCGGACTACGCGCGTCCAGCAGTATCGGCCGGTCGGGCAATGGGAGCATTAGCCGACGGTCGAGATCCGACGTTGAAATGTGCGTGACGTCCGGGAATCGTTCGCGCACCAGCGAATGCACCTTTGGCCAGGTCCATTGTTGCGAGAACAGTCCGGCATGGCCAGTTTCGGCGGCAAGCGCAAACAGCGTCAAGCCGGCAACAATTCCACCGAACAATGAAATTATCGACACCTTCGACGCGCTGGTTTTCACTTTGATGTCGATGGCGGGCGCTCCACGTAATACTCCTACGCCATCGACTCCATCGACGCCATCGCGGTGCACAGTAACGGCATTTGAGTTGATCATTTCTGTTTCCAGCCTTGTGTTGTGCTTCGTCGTTCAGTCAAGACAAGCGGCCAATCTGCATCTCAGGCAATACTAGCAGGACTAACGATCAACGTTTGCCGGTGCTGGATTCTTCGCGCACGTGCCGCAGCAAACGGACAGTCGGGACGCATTGTTTCAGTCCGCCCCGATGTCTGATCCTTGTTGCTTGATACATGGACAACGAGTCCGTCATAAAGTTTGTCGAATTTCACCAAATCCGTCGCTATCAGCGCGCGGACAATATCAAGTTCACTCAATCCACCAATCCGACTCCATCGCGCCGCGCTGATCAGCGCGCCCGCGTTATACAATTTGCTTTCCTTGAACACTTG
>JANLQC010000359.1:0-4148 GCA_031367575.1 Betaproteobacteria bacterium
TGAAATTCGCGGAAATTTCCGCACCCAAACCAGCGGGATCATCGGCTGCCGTCACCAGATCGGTGCCGGCCAGCTTGTTTGCCAGCGCGAGGTGATACCAGTGACCCGCCACTGGCGCACCCGCAAAATCACGATCTACAAAACGCGGCCCCGCCGAACCCAAAACCGCCGACGTGGCCGAACAGCTCAGCGGCGTCATGCGCGCGAGTATGCGAATGTCAACCGAGCTATCCAGTTCCGCACCCCAGATTGATGCCGCATGCGCAAACGCGTTCAGGCGCTGCTGCCCGCGCGTTGTGCCGGGATTTCCGCCGACCGGCGCTGCCGACGTTGCATCATTGAAACCCACGCCCGCCACATTGGCATTGATGAGGATAATGTTCGCTGCATTAGCGGATTGAATCAGTCCGGCAAAGGCGAGCCCTGCCGTTACCAGCAGTGCGGATAATTTCGATTTAGTGGTCATGACGATGCTCCTGCTTCGAATTGCCGCGGATCAGTGCCTTGTTTGCGGCGGCCGTTCCTGACACGCATTCCATATCCAGTTTGCCCGAAGCACCTTTGGTCACCACTGCATTCGACATGTAGTTTTCATCGAGCAAGGCAGCAACGCCGCCCTTGACCGGCGAAAAGATCGTCGCCGAGGGTGCCGGTGCGGCGGCCGATGCGGCACCGTCGTCCACCATCTCTTCAGGGGTCTGCTCCCGATCACGCCCCGTATCCTTATCCTTGAATGCGCGTGCGCCACTCTGCGATACGGCTTTGCCTTGACTGGCGATTGCCTGAACCTGCTGTGGCGTTGCGCGTTGAATTTTCACATTGGGCAACTGCAGTAAACCGGCTTCCATCGATTGAGCCGCCTCTGCGCCTCCGGAAAATAACAACCCCTGCAAAACGACCGACAAGACAATGCCGGATCGCGGCACGTTGACCTTAGTCTTCATTTGCTTCTCCTCAAAAGTGCATGAAATTCAGCCGTCTGAACAAACGCTGCAGCGGCTGTCGGAACCGGAACCTTCCTGTTTGGAAGCCCGAGCCACAGTTTATTCAAATTTCCGGACAATTGTGGACAATGATGAATTGCTTGACACATTTGCAACGTAACGCGACGAATGCGAGACCAACAGCGGCAAGCCTGCCCGGCCAGCGAAAAATGGCGTGAATTGTTTTGCAGCAAGAATTGCCACAACCCGTTTCCGCAGCACAAATACACGCAGACCGCCATTTCAAAAGCAGTCCTAAATACCCGAGTGAATTGTTTTGGCGAGGATAGGATCAATAGTGTCGGCTTCGATAAGCAATCTATAAATAACCCAAAATTTCGACGAAAAGTCTTACACTAATGCAGTGAACGGGGCCCTCGCTATCCCGTGTTCCATCGTTCTTGCCGTGTGCCTGGATCAAGTGGACAGACTATGGAAAAGTACGCAATTGCATCGCTAGCCGCATTGCTAGATCAGGATCTTTCGTATATTTGCGAAAACCTGCGCGATGAATTTGCCCAAATTGCTGGAAAAAAATTGCTCATAACCGGTGGTGCCGGTTTTCTCGGCTACTATCTGGTACAGGCAGCACTACATTTCAACAAGACGGCTGCGCGCGGTCAGCCGATCCACGTAACCGTTTGGGACAGCTTCATCCGTGGCAAGCCTGCATGGCTGGGCAAACTCGGCGGCACGCCGAATCTCGTGGTTGAACATCGCGATTTGATCGAGCCGTTGCCGCATCCGATACCGGATTTTCAATGGATCATTCACGCGGCCGGCATCGCGTCGCCGCCGTTTTATCGCAAGTACCCGCTGAAGACGATCGACGCGAATATTACCGGAATCCGCAATCTGCTCGATTACAGTGTCGCGCAGGCGGATCGCGGCAAGCCGGTCGGGGGGTTTTTGTTTTACTCATCGTCGGAGATTTACGGCGACCCAACACCCGACTGGATTCCCACACCCGAACATTTTCGCGGCCTGGTTTCATGCACAGGTCCGCGCGCATGCTACGACGAATCAAAACGCTTCGGCGAAACACTTTGCGTGGTGTTCGCGCAACAGCACGGCGTGCCGACCAAGATCGCGCGGCCGTTCAACAATTACGGCCCCGGTTTGAAGATTACCGATAAACGCGTAATCCCCGATTTCGTGCGCGACATTTTTGCCGGCCGAGATATCGTGATGTACTCAGATGGCAAACCGACCCGCACGTTTTGCTATTCGGCCGATTCGGTCACGGGATATTACAAGACACTGGTAAATGGAAGTCCGGGCGAGCCCTACAACATCGGCATCGAGCGTCCGGAAATTTCGATGACCGCTCTTGCCGAAAAGATCATTGAATACGGACGGGAATATTTCGGCTATGGCGGCAAGTTGATTCACAAAGCAAACCCCGAAGCCGATTATCTGGTCGATAATCCAAACCGCCGTTGCCCGGATATCGGCAAAGCCCGCGAGCAGCTCGGCTACAACCCGACGATACTCGTTGACGACGGCCTGCGCCGCGCCTTGAGCTGGTACCACCACAATCGCGAGGCGGAGGACGCCTGATGCGCATCTCGGTCATCGGCACGGGATACGTCGGGCTGGTGTCCGGCGTCTGTTTCGCCGAGATCGGTCACGAATGCGTGTGCGTTGATATTGACCCCGCCAAAGTCGCGCGCATCAACGCGGGCGACCCGCCGATCCACGAAAAAGGTTTGGAGCCGATGTTGCAGCGCTTGATCGGCAAGCGGATCAGGGCGACCACCGATTTGCGCGCCGCCGTGCTGGAAACCGACGCCACGTTCATTGCGGTCGGCACGCCGTTCGACGGCACACGCATCGATCTCACCTACATCCGGAAAGCGGCGCGCCAAATTGGTGGCGCCTTGCGGGAAAAAGACGGGTACCATCTTGTGATCATGAAGAGCACGGTGGTTCCAGGAACGACCAACGGCGTTGTGCTTCCCCTGCTGGAAGAATCCTCAGGAAAGCGCGCTGGTCGCGATTTCGGCGTCGGCATGAATCCGGAATTTCTGACTGAGGGTACCGCCATCGACGATTTCATGACGCCGGATCGCATCGTCATCGGCGGGATTGATGAGCGCGCCATCGGCGCACAAAAAGAAATTTACGCCTCGTTCACGAATGCGCAGGTTCTGGTGACCAACAATTCAACGGCCGAGATGATCAAGTACACGTCGAATTCCGTGCTCGCCACCATGATTTCGTTTTCCAATGAAATCGGCAACGTGTGCAGCGCAATTGGCGGTATCGACGTCACCGATGTAATGCGCGGTGTGCATATGGCGCGCTATTTCACCGCCACCCTCGATGACGGCAGTCGCGTCAAGGCAGGCATAACCTCTTTCCTGTGGGCCGGCTGCGGCTACGGAGGCAGTTGCCTTCCGAAAGACACCAAGGCACTCTCCGCCCATGCGGCCGCGCATGGTGAGCCGATGCGGTTGCTGGATGCCGTCATATCAACCAACACTGCGCAGCCGGATCGGCTCATAAAAATCCTTGAAAAATATTTTCCGCATTTGCAAGGAGTCAAGGTCGCGGTGCTGGGGCTTGCATTCAAGGAAGATACCGACGACCTGCGGGAGTCGGTGTCGATACCGATCATATTGAAGTTGATCGAACTCGGCGCGGACGTTGTTGCTTACGACCCGATCGCGATGTCGCTCGCAAAACCATTGCTGCCAGTCAACACGAAATTCGCCGATTCACTGGCCGGTGCAATTGCCGAATCCGACGCGGCATTGGTGATGACCCGCTGGCGCGAATTCGAGCAAATTCCGAAAATTCTTGCCAGCATGAAAATTCCACCAATGCTGATTGACGGAAGGCGGATGCTCGATCCCGCACGGATTGCACGCTACGACGGTATTGGCCGGTAGTTTAGACTGACGACGGTGTTGCTGGGATCAATGGAGTCCGTTTCGATTGAACCACCGTAACGACAATTTCCCGGCACATCGCATCGCGGATCGCCATTCCACGCGCCTCCCGGCGGCAAACTGCCGGTAACCGCCGCGCATTTATTTTTTGCCGCCCTCGCCTCGCTCATCGAGCGCGGCAAGCACACAGTCCGGATCCATCGACTTTTGCAGCACCGCCGCCTCGGGATCGTGGCGATCCCTGACATTGGGAAGATCGCGTCGCAACTCT
>JANLQC010000365.1:0-11569 GCA_031367575.1 Betaproteobacteria bacterium
GGAAGGCAACCGTTTCGCCGTGCTGACCGATATTCTCGGTGACGAAGATCACCTCGGCGACATGGATTTCAAAGTCGCCGGCACTGAAAAGGGGATCACTGCACTGCAAATGGATATCAAGATCACCGGCATCACCAAGGAGATCATGGATGTTGCATTGAAACAGGCGAAAGATGGCCGCATGCATATTCTTGGCTTGATGAAAATTGCCGTGCCGGCACCGCGCGGGGCGCTGTCGCAATATGCGCCGCAGATCATCAAGATCAAGATCAACCCTGACAAAATCCGCGACGTCATCGGCAAGGGTGGTGCGGTCATTCAGGCGATCACCAAGGAAACCGGCACGCAAATCGATATCGACGACAACGGCAATATCAGTATCGCCTGCGTCTCATCGGAAGCCGGTGCGGCCGCGAAGAAGCGCATTGAAGATATCGTGATGGATGTCGAAATCGGCAAGACCTATGAAGGCCCGGTGCTGCGGCTGCTGGACTTCGGTGCCATCGTGCAACTATTGCCCGGCAAGGACGGACTCCTGCACATTTCGCAAATTGCCCACGAGCGCGTCAATGCGGTCGCGGATCATTTGAAGGAAGGCCAGATCGTCAAGGTGAAGGTTCTGGAAGCGGATGAGAAAGGTCGGGTGCGTTTGAGCATGAAAGCACTCACCGAAGCGCCGGCGCGTACACCGCGTGCCGAACCGGTGCCGGTAACGCCGGATACGGCTCAGTCGTAACCTGCTTGTTGCAATGTCGAAATGAAAACGCAGCCATAGGGATACGGCTGCGTTTTCACTTTCATCAATGTAAAGTTGGTGAAATGTTGGCACGATCCGCGTATAATTCGCGATTCGCGTAACGCCAAATCGGGGTGTAGCGCAGCCCGGTAGCGCGCCTGGTTTGGGACCAGGATGTCGTAGGTTCGAATCCTATCACCCCGACCAAAGTTGTCTTGCCGCGAAGTCCGCAACCCAATTGCGGACGTTGCTCGAATATTCCAGGAACGCGCCCGTAGCTCATCTGGATAGAGCACCGGCCTTCTAAGCCGGGGGTAACAGGTTCGAGTCCTGTCGGGCGTACCAGTGGTTTTGTGCAAATTTGCCCGCAATTTTTGATTCGATCCGCTCTGGTAATCAAACAGAACCCGAAAACGCCCGTGGCACCTACGCAGCCTGTCATCGTGATTAACCACAATCAACACCCTTCCTGCGCAGGTGGGCGTTGGATAAATCCCGGACCTGCCCGGCGCGTCGTGCCCAGACTTGTCAGTAGCAGGTAAAATTGCATCGATCGCAAAATCCGTGTAGTAGTACTACTGGCGCGACTTGTTGCTGAATTCGCATTTATATGTGCGGCAACCAACATGCTGGCGGCTAATATTTCTCGTATCATTTGTTAAAATGAACCTAAATTGGCTTGGTCGGCGGGCAATGCGAAACGAAAAAAAATGAAAATCGCCATTGTTGGGATGTCTTTCCGGTTCCCGGGTACCAGTACCGAACGGTATTGGCCGGATCTGTTGGGCGGCCGGGATCTGGTATCGTCGGTTGAGTCCGAGCGATGGGGGCTGGAATCGTTTCGACATCCTGACAAAAATCACCCCGGCACCAGCTATACGTTCGCGGCAGGTTCAATCGGTGATGTGACGACCTTTGACGCTGGTTTTTTCGGCATTTCACCTCGTGAAGCCGCACAAATGGATCCGCAGCAGCGCTTGCTGCTGGAAATGAGCTGGGAGGCCTTTGAAAATGGCGGCATCAAGCCGTCCCGCGTAAAGGGCAGCCGGAGCGGCGTATTTATCGGCATCTCGAGCGCCGACTATGCCTACCGGTTCGCCGACGATCTTGGCGCGATCGACTCAAAGGTCGCGACCGGAAACACCTCCAGTATTGCCGCGAATCGCATTTCGTATGTGTTCGATTTGCGCGGCCCCAGCATGGCGCTTGATACCGCTTGCTCGTCCTCGTTGGTGGCGTTTCATCAGGCATGCCAGTCGATACGGTCAGGTGAAAGCTCGCTTGCCATCGCGGGTGGCGTCAGCCTTCATTTGCATCCCTATGGGTTTATCGCCTTTTCAAAAGCGTCAATGTTGTCGCGGCGCGGAAAGTGCAGCGTTTTCGATGCCGCAGGCGATGGTTACGTTCGATCCGAGGGCGGCGGCATTTTCATACTCAAAAACTACGATCTGGCGATTGCCGACGGCGACCACATCATGGCAGTCGTCGCGGCATCCGCAGTCAATAGCGACGGCAAAAAATCCGGATTGACGGTGCCGAGCAGCGCGGCGCAAGCGGCGCTTTTGACCAGCGCCTATGCCGATGCGGGAATCGCGCCGCATGAAATCGATTACGTCGAGGCACACGGAACCGGCACCGCCGTTGGCGATCCGATCGAGACACGCGCGCTGGGCGAAGCACTTGCACGATTTCGTCCAAAAAGCCAGCCGCTGCTGATCGGTTCCGTCAAAAGCAACTTGGGCCATCTGGAAGCGGCGTCGGGTGTCGCCGGGTTGGTCAAGGCGCTGCTTTGCGTACAGCACCGTCTGGTGCCACCGACGATCAATGTGCAAACATTGAATCCCAACATTCCGTTTGGTGACTGGAATCTTCGCGTCACGCAGGAAACGACCTCACTCCGTCCGACCGGTCGCGTCGTTATCGGCATCAATTCCTTCGGCTTTGGCGGTGCCAACGCCCACGTCATTCTGGAGAGCCCTCCCGCGACCGTGACACACCTGCACCCGAAAAAACAAAAAACAGCAAATGACATTCCGCTGCCAATCCTTGTCTCCGGCAAATCACCCGCAGCACTTCGGGCAAGCGCCTGCGACCTCGCTGCGTTCATGCGCAGCCATCCGGAAACGAGCCTGTACGATATCGCGTGGAACACGGTGCATGCGCGCGACTGGCATTCGCACCGCGCAATTCTGTCCGGCGTGTCGCGACGCACCATGGCATCTGCATTGGAACACTTCGGCGATGGCACCGAATCGGCGACGATGGTGGAAACTGCCGTCGCAATGGACGACCCTGTCGGCGTCGCATTTGTCTATTCCGGCAATGGTTCGCAGTGGCAAGGCATGGGAGAAAGACTATTCGCAGAGGATGCTGTTTTCAGAGCTGCGGTGCGGGCGGTCGATGCCTGCTTCACCAAGTTGGGCGAATTTTCAATTGAAGGCATTTTCTCCGGTGCGATCGGCCCGGCGCAATACGCGCTCACCGAAATCGCGCAGCCGGCGTTGTTTGCGTATCAGGTTGGCGTCACCGAATCCCTGCGCGCGCACGGCCTGATGCCCGGCGTCGTCACGGGTCACAGTGTTGGCGAGATTGCCGCCGCATGGGCGTCCGGTGCATTGACGCTGGAACAGGCGGTGTTTGTTGTCTATCACCGTAGCCAGCTTCAGGGCCGAACCAGGGGCAGTGGAAAAATGACTGCGGTTGGCGCGGGCGCTCTGGCCGTGACCAAAATCCTGCGGGACGCGGGTCTTGAAGACGCGGTGGTCATTTCCGGCGTGAACAGCGCACGCGGCGTCACGTTGGCGGGAAGTGAATCGGCACTTGCGACGGTTGAAATGAAGCTTGCCGCAAACAGGATTCCTTTCAAGCGATTGGATCTCGATTACGCCTTTCACAGTGCCGCAATGGATTCCATTGAATCCGCCATTTATCGCGCGTTCGCGACACTGACACCCCGCGTGCAGAAAATACCGTTTGTCTCGACCGTCACCGGCGATCAATTGGCGGGCACCCTGCTCGGTGCCTATTATTGGTGGCAAAACATTCGCAATCCCGTGCGCTTTGAAGGTGCGATTGCCTCAATACGCGCGATGGGAGTCGATGTCATGCTGGAAATTGGGCCGCACCCGATCCTGCGTCCTTATTTGAGTGAAGATATTGAGAGTGCCAAAACGTCGGCGCGCGTCATATCGACCGGCGTGCGTGGTGATGACAGTCCCCAACGAATCTGGTCCGCCTTTGCCCAGGCGTTGCTCGCGGGTGTGCCGGTTGACTTGAAAAACAACTTTCCCGAAATCGGGCAGTTTGTGGCGTTGCCAAATTATCCGTGGCAGCGTGATCGGCATTGGTTGGGCGTCACGCCCGAGTCGGCAAACAATCTGGGACGCCACAAAATCCATCCTTTGTTGGGATACCGTGTCGGCAAGCAGCCGCTCGCATGGGAAAACCAGATCGACCTGATGCTAAACCCGATCCTTGCTGATCATTGTGTGGGCGAGGCGATCGTATTTCCCGCAACCGCGTTCGCAGAGCTAGGCCTCGCCGCCGCGCGACAATGGCAACTTGAAAAGTTGAGTCAGGCGGGAATCGGCGAATCTTCCAAACCACTGATCGAATTGGAGGAGCTTGAAATCCGCGTTCCGCTTGTACTCGATGCGACTCACACGAAAGCGTTGCGCGTTGAAATAGATCCGGCCGATGGAAGTTTCACGATCAAGGCACGCGTGAAACATGCGGTCGGCGAATGGATCACGCATGCGGTGGGCCGGATCCCGAAAGAACCACAAGGCGTCATGTTTTCGTCGGAATGCGCCAACCCGCCGCCGCGCGCAGTGGATTTCGACGCCGCGTTGCATCAACAACTCACGGTTGCCGCCGGATTGAATTATGGACCCGCATTTCGCGCAATTGATTGCGGGTGGATTGACGGTGATTCGGTCTGGTCCCGGTTAATCTTGCCGGACGAGATTCAGGCTGAGCTCGAACAAAGTTCGGTACACCCCGCGCTGCTGGATTGCGTGTTTCAACTTATTATTCATTGCATGCAAAAGCACGCGGTGCCGCAATCCCATGTGGCGTATGTGCCGATCAAGATTGGCCGGCTGATATTCCAGGCCGGCAGAGGCCAGCCGGTACTGGCCCGCGCCGATCTGGTTCGTCATTCGCCGCATTCATTGGCCGCACATTTTGTCCTGTTCGATGAGCATGGCGCTGTCGTTGCCTGGCTTCGCGATGTCCGCTTTCGCAGTATCCGCTTGCGCGGCGACGCAGCCGATCATGTGCGCTTTCTCGATTACGCGGGCATTGCGCAGCCCAATCCGCTTTGCCCGCAACCTGCATTGCCGAATCTGGGGGAAAATCTCCAGTCCGCGTTCCTGGCCGCGACCCGGCATCTGGCCAAAAATTCATCGCTGGTTCCCTACACCGATGAAATCGAACCTTTGCTGGACGCGCTCTGCGCGGCATTTTCCCGGGACGCACTGAAACACGTTGCCGACGACGCCGCGTTTTTGTCGGATGCGCGGGTGATGCAACTCGCCGAGGCAAATCCGCGCGTGGCACCGCTGCTGACGCGCATGGTGTCGATGTTGCGGGAAGACGACGTCCTTGAGCGCAATGAAAGCGGATGGCACTTTCGCGACGCCGTTGATGCACCATCATCCCGCGATATCTGGAACGCTTTGCTCGTCGACAATCCCGGCAATTTTGCAATATTTCACGCCGTCGGCCGGATCGGTTTGAATCTTTCGCGCATCATTGAAGGCAGTACCACCGTTGAGCAAATCCTGCCGGAAGAATGCACAACGGGTGCGATGTTTGCCGAGGTGCTCGGCGCGGCCGGTCGAAGCGCCATCAGTAACGCGTTGCAGTCGAGTGTATCGAATGGCCTGGAGCAAATCGGGGAGGGCCAGCGGTTGCGGATCGTCGAGCTGAGTCGCGGCATGCCGATGTTCGCAAACGCATTGCAGGGATGCGTCGATCCTGATCGCCTCGATTATCTGATCGCCACCACCCTCCGCGCCACCAAGGAGGAATGCGAACTCGATGCGGAGCGCGCATTCGCCGCCCGCGTAGTGGTATTTGGTGAACATGCGGATGCGTCCGAAATAATTGCGTTGGAAAACCTTGACGAAAAATTCAATGTCGCGATTCTGGTGAACGACTTTGATTGCGACGTCGATGCGCAGTTGGCGCTGGACCGTGCGCTGCGATTGCTCGCCGAAGGCGGCACGTTGATACTGCTGGGAACGCCGTCGTCGCGCTGGCTTGATTTGCTGTTTGGCGCGACCAAACAATGGTGGACCAATTCGGCCGCCGCCGATGTTGCGCCATATGAACGTACACTTGACTATTGGCAGCAGCATTTGTCGGCGCGCCAATTGCGTCAAAAATTTTCGTTTGCCTTGTCGCCACAGATCGCAACGAGCCCCTTCGTCATTGTTGCGGAGCGCGCATTGTCGCAAGCGGCGGCGGTGGATGGCGCAGAATCGTTGGCGCAAAGTAGCGCGTTGACGCAGGTCGCCCCGTTCGATTTGCCCGGCAAAGGCGGGTGGATTCTGCTGGCGGACGATTTAACGATTGCAGCCGGTTTGCCGGCCCGTCTCGCGCGCGAAATCGAGTCTGATGGCGGGCAGATTGCCGCCATCGGACAGCAATGGCGATATCAGCCTGCAACCGGCGCTGACGGCGATGATCAGTCGCTGGTGTCATTGCTCGAAGGCGTCAAGCGCGAGCATGGTGCAATCGCCGGGATTGTGCATTTGTATGGCCTGAGTTTGTCCCGGCCAGATGATCGACCGGAAGCGTTAGCCGAACGCCTGATCGAGCGTCAGGTGACCCGATGTGCCATTGCGGCGGCACTGGTACAGGCCTGCGAAGCGACGCACACCGATACCACCTGCTGGCTGGTGACGCAAGGTGCCGCTGTGGCACTTTTGCCCGCACGGATGGCAACGATGACGGATACGACCGATGCGCCGCTCTGGGGGTTGGGGCGAACATTGTTGAACGAACCGGGCCATCTGGCGGTTCGTTTGGCCGATTTTGAAAGTGGCAAAACCAGCGGGCGAACCACTGACGCACAAGTGCTTGCACTGGCGCGCGAGTTTCAAGCCGTTGATGGCGAGCAAGAAGTGGTGCTCACTGAAGCAGGCGAGCGCTTTGTGCCGCGCCTGCGTGGGTTGCCGCGGTCATTGCCGCCGGCCAGCAGGCCGCCGCTGTCAACCACGTTGCGCCTGGTGTTTCCGTATCCGGGCCAATTGCGAAACTTGCGCTGGGAGGCGTTTGCCCGCGAGTTTCCAAAGGCCGATGAGATCGAAATCGAAGTCGCGGCAACGGGACTCAATTTCCGCGACGTCATGTACGCGCTGGGCCTGCTTTCCGACGAAGCGGTTGAAAATGGATTCGCCGGCCCGACACTCGGCCTCGAGTGCTCGGGCGTGGTGATCGCGGTGGGTGCAGACGTGGAAGGATTCGGTCTGGGTGACCGTGTTGTCGCCTTCGGCCCGTCCAGTTTCAGCAATCACGTACACACCAAGGCGATCGCCGTATCACGCATTCCGCCGGGAATCTCGTTTGAAGCGGCGGCCACCATTCCGGGTGCCTTTTTCACGGCCTACTACGCGCTTCATCATTTGGCGCGTTTGCGGGAAGGCGAACGGGTGCTGATTCATGGCGCCGCCGGTGGCGTCGGGGTGGCGGCAATTCAACTCGCCAAACATTTTGGCGCGGAAATTTTTGCCACCGCCGGCTCCGATGACAAACGTGATTTTCTTCGATTGCTCGGCGTCGATCACATTTTTGATTCCCGCTCGCTTGCATTCGCCGATGAAATTCTTGCCGTCACCAATGGTGAGGGCATTGACGTTGTCCTGAATTCGCTGGCCGGTGAAGCGATCAACCGCAATCTGCGAATCCTGAAACCGTTTGGACGCTTTCTGGAACTCGGCAAACGCGATTTTTATGAAAACACCAAAGTGGGACTGCGACCGTTCCGCAACAATATTGCCTATTTTGGTATCGATGCCGACCAACTCATGCAAGAGCAGCCGGCGCTCACGCAGGTGCTGTTCGGTGAAGTGATGGCACTTTTCAATGAGCAAATCCTGCGACCGCTGCCGTACCGTTTGTTTGAGGCCGACGACGTGGTAGAGGCGTTTCGATACATGCAGCAGGCGCGGCAGATCGGAAAAGTTGTCGTGACCTACCAGCACGGCATTAAAGCCATTCATCTGCCAAAGGCCACGGTGGCACCGCTTCGCTTATCCGCCGACGCCACCTATCTTGTCACCGGCGGACTGGGTGGGTTCGGTCTCAAGACCGCCGAGTGGCTGGTAAACAAGGGTGCCAGAAATCTGGTGCTGCTCGGTCGACGTGGCGTGGTTGAACCGGACGCGCAGTCGGCAGTGGTTGAATTGACCGCGCGCGGCGTCAACGTTCATGCCGCCGCCTGCGACGTAACGGATCGGGAGGCGCTTGCCGGGGTGCTGGCGATGATCGCGGCGTCGATGCCGCCACTGCGCGGCGTGGTGCATGCCGCAACCGTCATCGAGGATGCGCTGATCCGCAATACCAACCCCAATCAAATCCGCAAAGTTTTTGCGCCAAAAATTGTCGGTGCGCTGAATCTGCATGAGCTGACGCGCGCAATCAGTTTGGATTTCTTTGTACTTTATTCGTCGGCAACGACCCTGTTCGGCAATCCGGGGCAGGGTAACTATATTGCGGCAAATGCCTATCTTGAGTCCCTTGCGCGCGCGCGGCGCGCGGCGGGATTGCCCGCCCTGTGCGTGAGCTGGGGGGCAATTGGCGACGCCGGATTCCTCGCGCGCAATCCGCAAATTCGCGAGGCGCTGCAAAGCCGTATGGGTGGCAATGCCCTGTCAACGGAAAGCGCGCTCGATTTCCTCGAAGAACTGATGGTCACGAATCGTTCCGGTCTCGGTGTACTTGAATTTGACTGGAAGGCGATGGGCCGCTTTTTACCAACATCCAAATCGCCAAAGTTCAGCGAGTTGGACGCGTTCGGTGGCGAAGATGAAGCCGATTTTGATCACGCCGACGATATTCAGCGCCTATTGGCGGAATTGTCGCCAGCCGAACTGTTGAGTGCGTTCAAGGAAATCCTGAAAACGGAAATTGGCGAAATCCTGCGCTTGCCACCAGACAAGATCGATGATGCGCGATCGGTCTACGACATGGGTCTGGACTCGTTGATGGGCGTCGAACTCGCGCTCGCAATTGAATCCCGATTCGGCATCCGGCTACCGGTCATGGCGTTGAGCGAAAGCCCGACCATCGCCAAACTCGCCGCCAAGATCATTGCCCAACTTAAACAGAGTGACGTGGAGGAAGACGTTACAACGGGTGTGGATCTGGCCGCGCAGATGCATCAAATTATTGGCCAGCATGCGGCAATCGTGGATACCGACGCCATTGAGCGTTTCGCCAGGGACATGGAATCCACCCAAGCGCAAAAATCGTCAAGGATGATTCATTGATGGTGCGCAAAGGCGTGATGGGTCTCACCGCGCAACTCAAGGATCGGCTGATTCAGCAATCACTGGAACGGCGGTTGCGTCAGGCGGGGTCGACATTGGTGGCGGGGGAGCGGCGTGCGTCGAACTATGCACCGGCAACGGCCGGCAATCGCGACATTCCCGAAGCGTTCTACCGTTTCGATTTGCATCCCGGATACCAGCAACTGAGAATCGTCAATGATGGTGCCGCGCGGCTTGGCGTGCGCAGCCCGTTTTTCAAGCAGCATGAAGGCATGGTCGGCGCGACCACCCGCATCGACGGCAAGTCATATATCAACTACGGCAGCTACAACTATCTCGGCATGTCCGGCGATCCGGCCGTGACCGCCGCCGCCAAAGCCGCCATTGATCGCTACGGCACGTCGGTATCGGCGAGCCGCATTGTTTCCGGTGAGCGTCCGGTTCATCGTGAATTTGAACGCGCCCTGGCTGATGTTTACGGCGTGGACGACGCAATCACGTTTGTCAGCGGCCATGCCACCAATGTCACCACCATCGGCTATCTGTTCGGGCCGAAGGATTTGATATTGCATGATGCGCTGATTCACAACTGCTCCTTGCAAGGCATTCAATTGTCGGGTGCCCGGCGTCTCGCGTTCCCGCACAACGATTGGGCCGCACTCGATGCAATATTGAAAGAGCAGCGCCGCCAATTCGAGCGTGTGCTGGTGGTGATTGAAGGCATCTACAGCATGGACGGCGATTTTCCTGATCTGCCGCGTTTCGTGGAGGTCAAACGCAAGCACCGCGCGTTCCTGATGATCGACGAGGCACATTCGTTCGGCGTCATGGGCAAAAACGGCATGGGGATTCGTGAGCACTTTGGCCTTGCCGGTGCCGATGTCGATATCTGGATGGGTACCCTCAGCAAGGCGTTGGCCGGATGCGGCGGTTACATCGCCGGCGAGACGGCGTTGGTCGAACATTTGAAATTCATGGCGCCGGGTTTCCTGTATAGCGTCGGCATGTCGCCGCCCGTTGCCGCCGCGTCACTGGCGGCGTTGCAATGCCTGCGCCGCGAACCCGAACGCGTTCACGCCTTGCAGGCACGTGGTGCGTTCTTTTTAAAGCAGGCAAAAGCCGCCGGCATCGATACCGGATTGAGCAGCGGCCTCGCGGTGATCCCGGCGATCACCGGAAGCTCTCTGCGCGCGGTACGCCTGTCGGAAGCACTGTTTCAACGCGGCATCAACGTGCAGCCGATCCTCTATCCGGCGGTCGCAGAAAAATCGGCGCGCCTGCGATTCTTCATTTCCTACCGCCATACCGAAGCGCAAATCAACGAGACCGTCGGCGCGCTGGCGGCGGAGCTGGATCGATTGTAATGCGGCCGTTCGCCGCCGTTTACATTAGCCGCGACCATCATTGCGTGAGACGCGCATGAGTGCGGATTCACCAAATTCACCGCAATTAAATCCTGCACCAGCGCCAGCGCCAACGACGGCGCTGGGCCAATTGCGCGAGCAACTCAGGATGCCCCGTGCGGGCGCTCGCGAGAAAGATTTTCCGCCAATCCGCAACTTCGTACTCGATGTGATGGCGGAGGGGCGGCGGAAAAACATCATCAATCTGGTCTTTCAAGTGGACATCACCGAAACGCTGGATGCGCTCACGGTGCTCACGGCGCGCACGCAGGACGATGTGTCCATCACCAGCATGATCGCCGCCGCACTCGCGTTCGTGGTCGATCAACACAAGGACTTCAATTCCTATCGGCGCGGTTTGACACGGCTCGTCGTGTTCGACGATGTCGACCTCAGCTTCACGATCGAACGGGAAGTGGATGGCGTGCAGTTGCCGGTGCCGTATATCCTGCGTGCCGCGAATCGCAAGGATGCGGCACAAATCCACCGTGAACTGCAAGCCGCAAAAATTGCGCCGATTGGTGTGTCGGGCCCGATGTCCGCACTGGAAAAATATTTCTTTCTGATGCCGCGTTTGCTGCGCCACATCATTTGGTTTTTTATCCGCCGCGATCCCTACAAATTCAAGCAACTCGCCGGCACGGTTGGGGTGACATCGATGGGCATGTTCGCGTCGGGTGCGGCGGTGGTGCAACCGATCACGCCGATGACGCTGACATTATCGATTGGCGCGATCGAACGAAAAGTAATCATGAAGGACGGCGTTCCCATCGACCGTGCGTTCATTCATCTCAATCTGGGTGCCGACCACGATATCATCGACGGCGCACCGCTGATGCGCTTTGCCGAGGCGCTTGGCAGGAAGCTTCAGGAATGATGAGGCTTCGATGCCCGAATGGGTACATGTATTAACCTCATATCTCTGTCTCCCC
>JANLQC010000367.1:0-2450 GCA_031367575.1 Betaproteobacteria bacterium
GCCGAAAAGTGGTCGGCGCGCTCGCCGAGCGGTCATCGTGCGTCCGCAACTTAACCCCCATTCTGGAGCCGTCGGCGATCATGCGCATCAACACCCGCTCGGCCGGATCGAAGTCGGGCAGATTATCGCGATTGGGGGTGATGTCACTCGTATTCAAGGATAAATCAAGCATTGGTGCGGTGTTTGGCGGCAAAATGCGCCAAACACCGCGCCAATCGGGGTTCTTGCATTCAATGTGCGGGCAACGCACAATCTTGTGTCGTACACTCAAGGTGCCGCCAACATGTCCCGAAAAAACGCCCACATCAGCGCAGAAGACCTGTGGAAATTCCAGCGCCCGTCATCACCATCGCTTTCGCCTGATGGCTCTCAGGCCTGCGTGGCCGTGACGCGCTACGACATGAAAGAAAACAAAGGTGCCACCCATTTGTGGCTGCTCTCGACCTTTGGCGGCGAGGCGCGCACGCTCACACAATGCGGCGATAAGGACGGCCAGCCGCAATGGTCGCCCGACGGCAGGGTGATCGCGTTTGTGGCCAAGCGTGGGCAAGGGGACGTGGGCAAGGACGCCGATGGCGAGCCGCAAATTTATTTGATCGCGCCGGATGGCGGCGAGGCGCGGCGGCTGACCAATCTCGCCACCGGCGTCTCGGCAGTGAAGTGGTTTGCCGATGGCACTCAGATTGCGTTTGTGTCGAACGTGTGGCCGGACTTGAAAAGTGCCAAGGATCAGGCCAAGCGGCTGAAGGAAAGAAAGGACGACAAGGTTAAGGCGCATGTGGTGGAACACACCGTGTTTCGCCACTGGGACCATTGGCTCACGGACGGGCGGGTGCCGTGCCTGCATGTGGTTGACGTGAAATCCGGCAAAATCCGCAATCTGTTCGCCGGAAGCCCCTATCAGTTGCCGGTCTTCGACACCAGTGCCGCCGACTACGATATTTCGCCCGATGGCAAGCACGTGGCGTTTTGTTTTAACCCCAATACCGACCGGCGTGGCGATCAGGAACACCACATCGTCGAGATCGACATCAAATCGGGCAAGGCGAAGACGTTGACGGCGGCTTCAAATTTTTCGCATTACAGTCCCGCCTATTCGCCGGATGGCAAATTAATTGCGCTGTTGATCGTCAATTTCCGGCGCTCGATGGACGATGACAACAAGGTTGCGTTGATTGATCGCAGGAGCGGCAAGATCACGCAATGGTCGGCGTGGGATCGATTGGTGAACGCACCCTTGCGATGGGCCCCTGATGGCAAGAGCGTGTATTTCACGGCCGACGAGCATGCGCGCGTGAACGTGTGGCGGCTCGCGGCGGGCGCGAAGAAACCGGTCAATGTTGCGAAAGGCGGCACGGTCAGCGAATTCGATCTAAAGGCGAACACGCTTTGCTTCGTGCGCAACAGCATGTCCGCGCCCGCCAAAGTTTTTGCCGCCCAAGCTGACGGCAGCAACACCTGCGCGATCGAAGAATTCAACGACGCGCTGATGGCAAAGTTCGCGCTGGGCGAGGTGCGCGAATTCATCATCAAGGGCTGGAACAATGAGCCGGTACAAATGTGGGTGATCTATCCGGCGAAATTCGACGCCAGAAAAAAGTGGCCGATGGTTCACAACATCCACGGCGGCCCGCACGCCAACTGGGGCGACAATTTTCATTTCCGCTGGAACAATCACGTCTTTGCGGCGGCGGGCTATGTGGTGGTGTGCGTGAACTATCACGGCTCGCAGGGCTGGGGCAACAAATTCACCGAATCGAACAACGGCACCTGGGGCACCAAAGAGCATGCGGACGTGGAAGCCGGTACGGATTTCATGTTGAAGCAGGGCTACATCGACGCCAGACGCATGGCTGCGACCGGCTGCAGCTACGGCGGCAAGATGGTGGCATGGATGAATGGCCGCAATGGAAAACTCGGCGCGAAAAAAGGCGGCGATCGATACAAGGCGTACGTATGCCACGCGGGATGCTTCGATTGGGTGTCGATCAATGCGGGCGATGCCGGCTACTGGTTAGCACATTCGTTGAAAGCAACGTATTGGAATGATCCGGTGAAAATCGCCGCGCAGAATCCAATGGCGTTCGCCAAACATATGAAGACGCCGACGCTGGTGATTCATGGCGCGCTCGATTATCGGGTGCCGGATGCGCAGGGTTTGATGTACTACAGCACCTTGAAGGCGCTGAACGTGCCGGCGCGGCTGGTATTTTTCCCCGACGAAAATCACTGGATCGTGAAGCCGCAGAATTCACGGCTGTGGTATCAGGAATATTTCGCGTGGTTGAAAAAATACATAGGTGCGGGGCCTAAAAAAAATTTATAGTCCGCATTTTTGGTTGGGTGTACAAACGCTAAACCCATCGACTCTTTCGTATTGGCTTGATGGGTATCGCTGCGCTCCACCCATCCTACTGAATTGCGCCTTGGAGTGAACAGTTCATCATGCC
>JANLQC010000381.1:0-2645 GCA_031367575.1 Betaproteobacteria bacterium
TCATGCCCGGCCATATTCACAAGAAGGGCCGCATCGGCGTGGTTTCGCGTTCGGGCACGCTGACGTATGAGGCGGTCGGGCAGTTGATGGATCTGGGCTTGGGTCAATCGACCTGCGTCGGTATCGGTGGCGATCCGGTGAATGGATTGAAGCACCTCGATATCATGAAACTCTTCAACGATGATCCCGATACCGATGCCGTGATCATGGTCGGCGAAATCGGTGGCGACGCCGAAGAAACCTGTGCGCGCTGGATCAAGGCCAACATGAAAAAACCGGTGGTCGGATTCATCGCCGGCGTCACTGCGCCACCCGGCAAGCGCATGGGGCACGCGGGTGCCATTATCTCCGGTGGCAAGGGAACCGCGCAGGAAAAATTGGCGGTGATGGAAGAATGCGGCATCAAAGTCACCAAGAATCCGGCAAAGATGGGTGAACTGTTAAAGTCCGTGTTGTAATTGCTGACACGCGCGGCAGGAACAAAGAGCCGCCGTTCGCGGCTCTTTTCCGTTGTCGCGGGTATTGGCGCGACCGTTGCCATTCAGATGGCGAAACAAGTCCGATAGTCGTGCGGGTTATGCACGACAGTTTCGCAAAACCCTAGCACTGGCGCGCCTTGCAGGCCGAAAAAGGCTGTAAAGGCGCGCCAGTAAAGGAGTTTACCGATCCACTCAATTGACTTTCGCAGACATGACTTTGACTTTGCAAACCCTCAATGCAGCCGCAGCGACCGAATTCTCCGAATGCCTTCGTGGCGTCTATGAGCATTCGGCATGGATCGCCGAACGAGCCGCGCGGCAGCGTCCCTTTGCGAGCCCCGCACAACTCAAGCGCGCGTTGGTCGAGGTCGTGCGCGAGTCGGGCCGCGACGCGCAATTCGCCTTGATCCGCGCGCATCCTGAACTTGCCGGCAAGGCGATGGTAGCAAAAACACTCACGGCAGAATCGGCGAACGAGCAAAGCGTTGCAAACCTCGCTGCCTGCACGCCGGGCGAATTTGCCACCCTGCAAAAACTGAATGCCGATTACAACGCGAAGTTCGGTTTCCCGTTCATTCTCGCCGTGCGCGGCCCGCGTGGCGAGGGGTTGAGTCGCGCGGAAATTATCGAAACGTTCGCGCGCCGACTCGACAATCATGCCGATTTTGAATTCGCCGAGAACCTGCGCAATATTCATCGCATCGCCGAAATCCGCATCGATGACAGATTTGGATTTGTCCCGGCGCTCGGCAATCAGATCCTTGATTGGGCCGAAAAGATTGCCGAGCATAGCGACCCCGAATATCTGCAACGTCGACAACTTACCGTCACCTATCTGACCGACGCACATCAGGCGGTGGCGACGCAACTCATGCAATGGATGCGAAACGAGTGCGGATTCGATCATGTTGAAATTGATGCGGTCGGAAATGTCGTCGGCGTGTATCACGGCAGCGACCCCGCCGTGAAACGCCTCCTTACCGGCAGTCATTTCGATACCGTGCGCAACGGCGGCAAATACGACGGGCGGCTCGGCATTCTGGTGCCGATGTTGTGCGTACGCGAACTTGCGCGCGCGAATCGCCGATTGCCTTTCGGCATTGAAGTCGTCGCGTTTGCCGAAGAGGAAGGGCAACGCTACAGGACCGGATTTCTTGCCTCCAGCGCGCTGGTGGGCGGATTCAATCCAAGCTGGCTCGAACAAAAAGATGCCGACGGCATCACCATGCACGATGCAATGATGCATGCGGGATTGCGACCGGATGAGATCGCATCGTTGCAACGCGATCCCGCGCAGTGTGTTGGATTCGTCGAAGTCCATATCGAGCAAGGCCCGGTGTTGAATGAGCTCGATCTGCCGCTGGGCGTCGTCACGTCGATCAACGGCAGCGTGCGATATGCAGGCGAATTCATCGGCATGGCGAGTCACGCCGGTACCACGCCGATGGGTCACCGCCGCGATGCCGCCGCCGCCGCCGCCGAAGTTGTACTCTTCACGGAAGCGCGCGCGGTTCGCGAACCAAATCTGGTTGCTACCGTCGGCATGCTGGAAGTGCCGAGTGGTTCGGTGAATGTCATCCCCGGGCGCTGCAAATTCAGCCTCGATATCCGCGCAACCACCAACGCCGTGCGCGATGCCTGTGCGGACGATGTACGCGCGGAATTGGCGAACATAGGCAATCGTCGCGGCCTCAATTTCACGTTGGACGAAACCGCACGCAACGCCGCCGCGGCGAGTGATCCGGTATGGCAGCAACGCTGGGAACGCGCGGTGGAGTCCCTTGGCCTGCCGGTACATCGCATGCCCAGCGGCGCAGGACACGATGCGATGAAAATGCACGAAATCATGCCGCAGGCGATGCTGTTCATGCGCGGGTTGAACGCCGGTATCAGCCACAATCCGCTGGAAGCCATCACCAACAACGACGCTGAACTATGCGTGAATGCGTTTCAGAATCTGCTCGATCAACTCGCGACGGAAAAGTCATGACCACGCCCTATCAAAAACTCGACGCGTGGATCGACGCGCATTTCATTGATGAGGTCACATTCCTGCAAGCATTGGTGCGGGTGCCGACCGATACGCCGCCCGGCAACAACGCGCCACACGCAGAGCGCACCGCCGAGTTATTGAACAATTTCGGTTTCGAGGCGGAAAAACATGCC
>JANLQC010000404.1:0-2061 GCA_031367575.1 Betaproteobacteria bacterium
ATCGGCGTTGGCGCTCTCCAACGTGAACTGGTACTGGGTGCGGCTGATGCGATCTTCAATGGTCAAATCCTGCACTGGCTGCATGTACAGCGCAATGCCTTCCAGTTTCGCGAGGCGCGGTTTCAGGCGTGCGATCACGCCGGACGCATTAAGCTCGCGTTCGGCATGCGGCTTCAGGTTGATCAGCACGCGGCCGCTGTTCAGCGTGGTATTGGCGCCATCGACCCCGATAAACGATGACACGCTTGCCACCGCCGGATCTTCCAGAATCGCCTGTGCCAGCATGCGTTGGCGCTCGGCCATGCTGGCGAATGAAACCGATTGCGGTGCCTCGGAAATGCCCTGAATGACGCCGGTATCCTGCACCGGGAAAAATCCCTTCGGCACAAAAATGTACAGCAACACCGTCAGCGCCAGCGTGCCGATGGTGACCCACAGCGTCGCCGTTTGGCGGGCCAGCACCCATGTCAGCATTTTTCCATAGCGCGCAATGATGGCATCAAACCATGCGCCGGTGACGAGATAAAAACGGCTGTGTTTTTCTTTCGGCGTGTGTTTCAACAGGCGCGCGCACATCATCGGCGTCAAGGTCAGCGAAACGAACGCCGAAATCAAAATTGCCACCGCCAGCGTGATCGCGAATTCGCGAAACAAACGCCCCACCACGTCGCCCATGAACAACAGTGGAATCAATACCGCGATCAATGAAAAAGTCAGCGAGATAATCGTGAAACCGATCTGCTCGGAGCCTTTCAGCGCGGCCTCCATCGGCGTCAATCTTAGGCGCGACCCGTCGCCGGCAATTTCACCTTCCTCGATGTAGCGCGAAATATTTTCGATCATCACGATCGCGTCATCGACCACGAAGCCGGTGGCAATGGTGAGCGCCATCAACGACAAATTGTTGATCGAAAAATCCGCCAGATACATGATCGCAAAGGTGCCGACCAATGACAGCGGCACCGCCACACTCGGGATGATGGTCGCCGGAATATTCCTCAGAAAAAGAAATATCACCATCACCACCAACGCCACCGCCAGCAGCAATTCAATCTGCACGTCTTTCACCGACGCGCGGATGGTGACCGTGCGATCCGTCAACACCATCACGTCGATCGAGGCCGGCAGCGCCGCCGTCACGCTCGGCAGCAATTGCTTGACCCGATCCACCACTTCGATCACGTTGGCACCCGGCTGGCGCTGGATATTCAAAATGATGGCGGGGGTATCGTTCATCCACGCGGCGAGCTTGACGTTCTCCGCGTCCTCGATCACATCGGCCACGTCGGTGAGATAAATCGGCGCGCCATTCTTGTAGGCAATGACGATGGCACGGTAATCAGCCACCGAGCGCAATTGATCGTTGGCGTCGATCGTGTACGCGCGCGCGGGCCCGTCAAAACTGCCCTTGGCCTGATTGACGTTTGAGGCGGCAATGGCGGTGCGCACATCATCGAGATTGATGCCGGTGGCGGCCAGCGCCTTCGGGTTCGCCTGAATCCTCACGGCGGGGCGTTGGCCGCCAGACAAGGTCACCAATCCCACGCCCTGCAACTGTGAAATTTTTTGTGCGATGCGGGTATCGACCAGATTCTGCACGGCCGGCATCCGCATCGTTTTTGAGGTGATGCCGAGCGTTAGAATCGGCGCATCGGCCGGATTCACTTTGCTGTAAATCGGCGGCGCGGGAAGGTCAGTCGGCAATAAATTGCTGCCGGCGTTGATGGCGGCCTGCACTTGCTGCTCGGCGACATCGAGCGACAGCGTCAATTCAAATTGCAGCGTGATCACCGACGCGCCACCCGAACTGGTCGACGACATTTGTTTCAATCCCGGCATCTGGCCGACTTGGCGTTCCAGTGGAGCGGTGAGGCCCGACGTGACAACGTCGGGGCTGGCTCCCGGGTACAGGGTGACGACCTGGATGGTGGGGTAGTCGACTTCCGGTAACGCCGAGAGCGGCAGTTGCCGGTAAGCAAGGAAGCCCGCGAGCAGGATCGCGACCATCAACAACGAGGTCGCAACCGGGCGGAGGATGAAGAGGCGGGAGGGGTTCACGGC
>JANLQC010000503.1:0-2287 GCA_031367575.1 Betaproteobacteria bacterium
CCTCGGGCGAGCCTACCAAATGATCCCGGTGGCGATCACGGTCGAGGGGGCCAACATCCTCACGCGCTCGCTTATCATTTTCGGTCAGGGGGCCATCCGTTGTCACCCGTGGGTGTTAAAGGAAATGAAAGCGGCCGGTGAAGATTCGCTCGAAAAATTCGACGAGGCGTTCTGGGAGCACATCAAATTCACCGTGTCCAATGCGGCGCGTTCGATGTGGACCGGCATCAGCGGCGGGCGCGGCCTGCCATCGCCCGCCTGCGAGGACACCAAGCGTTACTACCAGCAGATGACGCGTTTCTCGACTGCGTTTGCGTTGCTGGCCGACGTGAGCATGTTCGTCATCGGCGGCTCACTGAAGCGCAAGGAAAAACTTTCCGCGCGCTTGGGCGACGTGCTCTCGCTCCTGTATCTGTCCTCTTGCGCATTGAAATTTTACGATCAACGCGGTCGGCAAAAAGATGAATTGCCACTGTTGCGCTGGGCGCTCTACGATTGTTCTTTCAAGATTCAGGTTGCGATGGACGGCATCATCGCCAACTTCCCGAATCGGTTTGTCGCTTTCGTGTTGCGCCGCTTGGTGTTCCCGCGCGGCCTGACCTTGATTCAGGCGACCGACCAGATGGGCCACGAAGTCGCCGATCTGTTGATCCAGCCATCGGCCGCACGAAACCGCCTGATCGCGGGTATTTATCTGCCCAAAAACGAGAACGACGTTATCGGCAAGCTGGAAGCCGCGATGCATGCGGTGATCACGGTTGAGCCACTCGAAGCAAAAGTCAGAGCGGCGAAGAAGGCCGGTCGACTCACCGCGCGCGGTGCCGAAGCGCAGTGGGAGGAGGCGATGCGCCTCTCGGTCATTACCGAAACCGAACTCGCTCAATGGAAGCGCATGCGAGTATTGCAGCGCGATGTGATCATGGTCGATGATTTCGATCCGCAGGTTGGCGCGCACGCGGCATTGCCCAAGTGGCAGCAGGCGGCGGCGGCAGAGTAATAGGAGCAATGGGAGTAATGGGAGTAATGGAGATGACGAACAAGAGCCGCGTCTATGTGATCGATGGCGCACGCACGCCATTTCTGAAAGCGAAAAATAAACCCGGCCCCTTTTCAGGCGGCGATTTGGCGGTCGGTTGCGGTCGCGCGCTGCTCGCGCGCCAGAAATTCGCGCCGACCGAATTCGATGAAGTGATCGTCGGTGCCGCGATGCCGTCGGCCGACGAAGCCAATATCGGCCGCGTGGTCGCATTGCGGCTGGGGTGTGGCGACAAAGTGCCGGCATGGACGGTGATGCGTAATTGCGCTTCCGGCATGCAGGCGCTCGATTCGGCGTGCATGAATATTCTCGCCGGCAAATCCAATCTGGTATTGGCCGGTGGCACCGATGCGATGAGCCACGCTCCATTGTTGTTTGGGCCGGCGATGGTGAATTGGCTGGCCGATTGGTATGGTGCCAAATCATTCGGTCAGCGCGCCGGTGTGGCGGTGCAATTTCGGCTCGCCTATTTGGCACCGGTCATCGCGATCCTGAAAGGTCTTACCGATCCCATCGTCAAATTATCGATGGGCCAGACGGCCGAAATCGTCGCCAAACGTTTTGGCATTACGCGCGAAATGATGGATGCATTCGCCGCCGAATCGCATTTGAAGGTGATCGCCGGGCGCGCCGCAGGGCATTACCGCGAGATTGAGCCGCTGATCGATGGCAAGGGAAATGTGTACAAGGAAGACGATGGCGTTCGCACCGATTCGACGCCGGAGCGGCTCGCAAAATTGCGCCCGGTGTTCGATAAAACCTACGGTGCCGTCACCGCAGGCAATTCATCGCAAGTGACCGATGGTGCCGCGATGCTGATATTGGCCTCCGATGCGGCGGTAAAAAAATACGACTTGAAACCGCTGGGTGCCATCGTCGATTCACAATGGAGCGCGCTCGATCCTTCCGAAATGGGACTTGGCCCGGTACACGCCATCACGCCGATGCTGCAACGCAATGGCCTCGGACTCGCGGATCTGGACGCGCTCGAAATCAATGAAGCGTTCGGCGCGCAGGCATTGGGTTGCCTGGCGGCGTGGGAGTCCGATTCATATTGCAAAGAAAAACTCGGACTTGACGCCGCATTCGGAAAAATGGATCGCGCCAAATTCAACATCGATGGCGGTGCCATTGCGCTTGGACATCCGATCGGCGCGTCCGGTGCGCGCGTGGTGTTGCATGCGCTGAAAGTGCTGGAGCGCACTGGTGGGAAGCGTGCGGCGGCGTCACTGTGCATCGGTGGCGGGCAGG